>CAZSIO010000247.1:0-2061 GCA_964606865.1 uncultured Sideroxydans sp. | reverse complement strand
AGGGAGGCCGCAGCCTCCCCTTGTTCATTGCGATGATGGGTAACACAAGCTCAACCCATCCTGCGCGGGATCAGCAACCCGTGACGACCGCCGGCCCAATGGTGGGGATACCCCCAGCAACAAGCGCCGCAGTGTAGGGTACGGCGCAGGTATTGGAGTACGCGCCGGTAGCGTTGGATACCATCATGCCGGCGGCGGCTGACCACGAATAGCCCTGGGCATTCAGTTCGAGGACTGTCGGAGTTCCGTTCGCAGCCGCTGTCGGAATGGTCAACGCAGCCTTGGCGATGCCGGCCAGTGCGTCGGTCGGATAGTAGTTGGCCAATGCCACACATCTCGGCGTGCCGGCCGTGCTGCCCTCGATCGCGTAGTTACCGCCCCCGTTAGCATTGGTCGTGCAACCATTGAATGCCCCCTGTCCGGCACGGATCAGCGCCGTGCCGTGCCCCATGGCAACTGCGCCCTGCATCGACCCCTCGAGGGCGCGCACCTTGGCCACACGCGCATCGTGTTGCAGGTTGGAGAACCTCGGCAATGCCGTCGCCGCCAGAATTCCCAGAATCACGATCACCACGATCAGTTCGATCAGGGTAAAACCTTGTTGTTTCTTCATTGTTCACTCTCCTAGAGTTGATGGAGCCGCAGCTCCGTTAGCTTGACTTACCCGCCCGTTTTGGGCCCTGCCGCAGCAGTGCGTTACACAAGCGGACGCTAATGTAATTGATAAAACACTGACTTAGCAAGTATATGTCGGGGAAAATCTACGAACGGTAGGGGTCTGGCGACGAACGGTGGCGTGGAACAACTTCGATTTTCTTTGATCCGTCATTTTCGCCTGACCGAAGGCCAGTCTGCCCTGGCTGTCGAAGGGCAGGAATAACGTTGCGGAAAATCAGGCGGACGGGATAGTTTAAGAACGGTGTTTCATGGATTGATGGACCACGGCGGCAATCAGCACTTTTTCAGCGGTCAGGCGGTAAATGAGGGTGTAGGGATATTTCGACAGGCTCAACTCTCGGATACCCGCAATCTCGCCCGGATGCCCCATCATGGGAAAATCGGCTAATTCCCCGGCGGTAGAAAGTATGCCTGCAATGACACGGTTCGCCGCCGCCATATTGTCACTGGAGATATGCGCTTTGATCGCCTCCATGTTGGCAATGGCACGCGCAGAAAATTCAAGCCTTTTTGCGGACATCCCGAACCATGCCCAGCTTCTTATAGACTTCATCGGTTGAATAGGTGCGCCCCGCCTTGATGTCGGCAAGCCCCGCCTGGATCTGCTCACGTTTCCATTCCTCGTACTCGAGACGGTCTGCAACTGCCTGCTTGACGATGGTCTGCGGGGTGCGGCGTGTTCCTGCGGTGATTTTTTCAAGCCGCTTGAGCAATGTCTGCGGCAGTGTGATGGATTGATTCATGTTCACGTCCCTCCTTTGCTTGCTATGTGCGAAGGATTCTACACCAAAGAATGAGCATAACAGGCTCACCACGAACGGAGGATTAATCAGCGTTTTATTAGCTCTGGCGGCCCAGCCAGGCGAGCAGGAACACCAGCGTGTAAAGCCCGCCCAGGATGAGGAATACGCCGACCTGGCGGGCGTGGCGCAGGACGAAGCGGTCCAGCGTGTCGCGCGGAATCTCCATCGGCTTGAGCGCTTTGCGCAGGGACAGCCACCGGTTGGCATCCTGTTCGAAACCGCGCAACAGACTGGGGCGGAACAGCATGAACAGCGCTGCCAGGACCGCACACAGCGCGCCCAGCAGCGCGCTCAACACCACGGCATCCAGCAAGCCGCCCACCAGCGCGGGCGGATAATCCAGGCGGGCGGCGAGCCCGGCAATGGCCGGTTCACGATCCAGCGTCACAATGAAGAAAACCAGCACGTACACGGCACCCGACAGGATCAGCGCACCACTGACAATGCGATGACGGTAGAACCAGGGGTCGATGGCAATGTTGCGTTCGAGCAGGGTATCCAGGTGGCGCGTGGAGATCCAGCGATTGAGCCGCACGCCGAGACGCTCAAAATATTGCGGGCGGAACACGAGCAGCACACC
>CAZSIO010000246.1:0-2061 GCA_964606865.1 uncultured Sideroxydans sp. | reverse complement strand
AGATCGGCACCGGCTGCGGCTACCAGGCGGCGGTGCTGGCCCAGGTGGCGAAAGAGGTCTATAGCGTGGAGCGCATCCAGCCCCTGTACGAGCGTGCGCGCAAACTGTTGCGCGAACTGAAAGTGCGCAACGTCATCCTGCGCTATGCGGATGGCGCTGCTGGTCTGCCCGATGTCGCTCCTTTCGACGGCATCATCATGGCGTGCGCCGCACCGGCATTGTTGGCAGAGTTAAAGGAACAACTGGCGATCGGTGGCAGGATGGTGCTGCCGATCGGCACCGCAGAACAATTCCTGTACCTGATCGAGCGCACGGAACAAGGCTTTCGCGAGACGCGGCTGGATGCGGTGAAATTCGTCCCTTTGCTGACGGGTAAGGCATGAGTACAAATTTAAAATTGGTGTTGCTATTGCTCGCCGCTACCTTGAGTGCGTGTGGCACGGGCGTCAGAAAGGGTAAGGCACCGGTCGTGGAATACGGCGATACCCGCCGTGCAGCCGAGGTGAGCGCGCCGCGCTACACCACCAAGCGCCACACCGTGCAGGCCGGCGAGACGCTTTACAGCATCGCCTTCGAGGACGGGCTGAATTACATGGAAGTGGCGGAATACAACGGTTTGAAAGATGCCACCGCGATCAAGATCGGGCAGCAGCTTGAGTTGAGAATTCCACTGGACGAAGGGGCGATCGATGAACAGACGGCCCCTGTCGTTGCCCGAAACGTGCCCAAGGTGGGTGAAACAAAAACCCAGCCCAAAGTGGGCAGGCTGCTGTATTCCGCAGGGGCACTGGCCAAAGTCGAACGGATGCAGACCGATCAGGCAGTTGTCGCAACGAGTTCGTCCCAACCCGGTGATGCCGCCAACGATAGTGCGGCCGATGCGCTGGAGTGGGGGTTGCCGGCACGGGGTAAGCTGATTGCCGGATTTTCCAAAAGCGCCAATCGCAAAGGGATCGATATTGCCGGTGCGCGCGGACAGGCGATCACCGCCAGTGCGGCCGGCAAAGTGGTGTATGCGGGCAGCGGTTTGCGCGGTTACGGCAAGCTGGTCATCATCAAGCACAACGCCACCTACCTCAGCGCTTACGCGCACAACGAGCGGATTCTGGTGAAGGAAGGGCAGAGTGTGCGCAAAGGGCAGCAGATCGCCGAGATGGGCAACACCGACGCCGATCAGGTCAAGCTGCATTTCGAGATTCGCAAGCAGGGCAAGCCGGTCGATCCGGCGCGTTATTTGCCCCTCGTGAAGTCCTGAACGCGGCGAGATCGATCAGTGCTATCGACGACCGACCACAGCCGCGACAGCGCCGGATTGCGCTATGTGTATCCGGTCGTCTCGCGCCGCGCGGGCGGTGTTTCCATCGGCATCAATCTCAATCCCAACAATGCCTGCAACTGGCGCTGCATCTACTGCCAGGTGCCCGACCTCGCGCGCGGCACTGCACCCCCCGTCGATCTGGCTTTGCTGGAAAAAGAATTGCGCGGCTTCCTGCATGAATTGCAGCACGGCGATTTCATGCAGCGTGTGCCGCCCGGGGCGCGCCGCATCAACGACATCGCACTCTCCGGCAACGGCGAGCCGACCAGCGCGCAGGAATTCAATGATGTCATCGAACTCATCGCCGGGCTGAAACCCGCCGATCTCAAACTGGTGCTTATCACCAACGGCAGCCTGATCCGGCGCGAGAACGTGCAGCACGGATTGCGCCGCCTGGCGCAACTGAATGGCGAAGTCTGGTTCAAGCTGGATCGTGCCAGCGAAGCGGGCATGGCGCTGGTTAACGACACCAGGACGACCCTGGACACGGTGCGGCAAAACCTCGCCACCGCCATCGCCTGTTGTCCCAACACCTGGCTGCAAACCTGCTGGTTCGCACTGGATGGCGTTCCCCCGGGCAAACAGGAGGAAGACGACTATCTGGATTTTCTGGCGGGCGTACTGCGTGACAATATTCGCCCGCAGGGGGTTTTGCTGTACGGCTTGGCGCGACCATCCTTGCAGGCCGAAGCGCCGCGCCTGTCGGCCTTGCCGCATGCGCAACTGGAGCAGTTTGCACAGCG
>CAZSIO010000245.1:0-2066 GCA_964606865.1 uncultured Sideroxydans sp. | reverse complement strand
GTCGTGCTGTATCCGGTGCCGGTGCAGGGCGCCGATGCGGGACAGAAGATCGCGCAGATGATCGCCACGGCGAACCGGCGTGCCGAGTGCGATGTACTCATCCTGTGCCGCGGCGGCGGCAGCATCGAAGACCTGTGGGCATTCAACGAAGAAGCGGTGGCGCGCGCCATCGCCGCCAGCGCCATTCCAGTAGTGAGCGGCGTCGGGCACGAGACCGATTTCACCATCGCCGACTTCGTCGCCGACCTGCGCGCGGCGACGCCGACCGCTGCCGCGCAGGCGGTGGTGCCGGAGCGGCAGGCGTTGCGCCGGCACTTGGCGCAGCAGCAGCAACATCTGGCGCAGGCGACTTTGCGCCAGTTCGAACGGCGCATGCAGCAACTGGATTATCTGCAACGGCGGCTGGTGCATCCGGCGCAACGCATCCGGCAGCAGGCCGATCAACTGGAGGGCTTGCACCGCCGCCTGCGGCTGGCTCAGGGCAGTGGATTGCAACAGGCACAATGGCGCTGGCAGACATCAAGCCAGCGCCTGCGCCGCTTGCGGCCGGATGTGGCGCAAAGGTGTGAGCGATTGGCGGTCAGCACTCGTCACCTGAATTCGGCGATGACGGTTTATCTGGCACGGCAGGATGCGCGCCTGCTTGCCCTGCACCAACACGTACAGTATCTCGATCCGCAGCAGGTGCTGGCACGCGGTTACAGTGTGGTACGCGATGCGGCGGGACAAGTCGTGAGCAGCAGCGCAGCCATCGCAGTGGGCGATAACTTGCAACTCATTTTTGCCCAAGGTGGAGCGATGGTGGCAGTCCGGAAAATACACGAAGCGCCCTAATCTCTTACTGGATTGTGTCAATTTGCAGCAAGAATTTTTCACGCGGAGGCGCGGAGACGCTGAGGAAAACAAGAAGCCTGTTTCTCCGCGACCTCCGTGCCTCCCGCGCGCCAGCCTTTTCAATTCCGGCCTGTCCGGTTTAGGTTAAAATTCGAGCCCATTCTCTTCTTCACCCGGTCAAGATGAATTCTGCTTTCTCCCGCCGCTCGCTTTGGTTGCTCATCCTGGCAGTCGTCGTCATCTGGTTTGGCAATCTCGAATACCGCAAGCTGATTAAGCCGGACGAAGGTCGCTACGCCGAAATTCCGCGCGAGATGGTGGTTAGCGGCGACTGGGTCACGCCGCGGCTGAACGATTTGAAATACTTCGAGAAGCCGCCGCTGCAATACTGGGCGACCGCCGTTGCATATGAAGTATTCGGCGAACAGCAGTGGACTTCGCGCCTGTGGGCAGCGCTGACCGGCTTGGCCGGCGTGCTGCTGGCGTGGTTCACCGGCACCCGCCTGTTCGGGCGCGAGGCCGGACTTTATGCGGCGCTGATCCTCGGCAGCAGCAGCCTGTACGCGCTGATGGCCCACGTCAACACGCTCGACATGGGCGTAACCTTTTTCATCACGCTCGGCATTTTTTCGCTGCTGCTGGCGCAAAAGGAAACGGCGACAGCGTCACGCCGAAATTGGATGCTGCTGGCCTGGGCAGCGATGGCACTGGCGGTGCTGAGCAAAGGTCTGATGGGCGTGATCCTGCCGGGTGCGGCACTGTTACTGTATTCGGTGCTCAATCGCGATTTGCGCATCTGGCTGCGCATGCACTGGGTCAGCGGAATACTGATGTTCCTGCTGGTCGCCGCGCCGTGGTTCGTGCTGGTGATGCGCGCCAATCCGGAATTTTTCCAGTTCTTCTTCATCCACGAACACTTCGAGCGCTTCACCACCAAAGTACATGGGCGTTACCAGCCGTGGCACTACTTCGTGCCGGTGCTGCTCTTTGGCATGTTGCCGTGGACGCTGCTGATGGCCGATGCGCTGTTGCGCACCTGGCGCGGCAGCTCGGCCGAGGCGCGCACGTTCAGCGCGGAGCGTTTCCTGCTGGTGTGGGCGGTGTTCATTTATTTCTTCTTCACGATTTCCAGTTCCAAGTTGCCGTCCTATTTGTTGCCGATGTTCCCGGCGCTGGCGCTGCTGATGGGCAAACAACTTGCCGCGATGAACGCGCGCCGCGCTTTCTGGCTG
>CAZSIO010000244.1:0-2071 GCA_964606865.1 uncultured Sideroxydans sp. | reverse complement strand
TGGAAGTGCTTTGCGATTGCACGTTCTCCATCGCGGTGATGATGTTCTCCGGTCCGGCCGCATAACCGATGCGCCAGCCCGTCATCGCGTAGGCCTTGGACACGCCGTTCAGCACCATGGTGCGCGGCTTCAGGTCGGGACAGGCATCCAGGATGTTGACGAATTTGCCATCGACCAGCGCGATGTGTTCGTACATGTCATCGGTGGCGATCAGAATATCGGGGTGTTGGCGCAACACTTCGCCCAGTCCTTTTAAATCCTCCAGCGAATAGACGGCGCCGGACGGATTGCCCGGACTGTTGATCACCACCATTCGGGTTTTTGGCGTGATCGCCGCCGCCAGTTGCGCGGGCGTCATCTTGAAACCCTGTTCGATACCGGCTTGCACGATCACCGGCTTGCCTTCGGCGATGAGCACGATGTCGGGATACGATACCCAGTACGGCGCGGGAATGATCACTTCGTCGCCGGGGTTGATGGTGGCCAGCGCCAGATTGAAGAAACTCTGCTTGCCGCCGCAGGACACCAGGATTTGTTTGGCCGTGTAATCGAGTCCGTTGTCGCGCTTGAACTTGGCGATGATCGCCGCCTTCAGCGAAGCCGTGCCGCCGACCGGGGTGTACTTGGTGAAACCCTTGTTGATTGCCACGATGGCGGCATCCTTGATGTGCTGCGGCGTATCGAAATCCGGCTCGCCCGCGCCCAGTCCGATGATGTCACGGCCTTCGGCTTTCAGCTTCGCCGCACGGGCAGTGACGGCGAGGGTGGGGGACGGTTTGATGGCTTGCACGCGACGGGAGAGTGACACGATTTTTCCTCTTGGGTTGATGGTTGGCGCGGATTATACGCGCCACTTCAGGCGCGGTGAATCGCTATTCGGAGGCGTCGTGTGTCCAGTAACGGCGATGCGTCCGACGCCAGGATTCCAGGCTCAAACCGTCCCGGTTCATCTCGATCAGAATCGCGCCGTCGCGGTCGGAACGCAGCAGTTCCGCCCCCTGCCGGACGTAGCGCGCAACGACCGTTGGATGCGGATGGTGGAAGCGGTTGCGGTAGCCTGACGTGAACACCACCTGTTGCGGCGCAACAGCGGAGACAAAAGCGGGGGTGGAGGAGGATTTGCTGCCGTGATGCGGCGCGACCAGCAGGGTGGCGGGCAGCTTGTCCGGATGCTGTTTGAGCAAGCGCGCTTCACTGGCCCGTTCGATGTCGCCGGTGAGCAGAATATGCCGCGTGCCGATGCTGATGCGCAATACGCAGCTTTGATCGTTATCATGTTGTTTGCGGCTGGCTGACGCTGCGCCAGGATGCAGCATTTCGAAAGTGACGCCCTCCCACTGCCAGACATCGCCGTCGCGGCAGGGCAGCACCGAAGACGCGTCCGCGAGCAGCGGATGATCGGCTGACATCGAGGTTTTAATCCAACCTGGTGCCAGCGCCTGGCGCACCGAGGCCGTGCCGCCGACATGGTCGAGATCGCCGTGGCTCAGGATCAATCCATCCAACTGTTCAATACCCAGCGCGCGCAGCACCGGCACCAGAATGCGATTGCCGCTGTCGGCTTCGCCGGAAAAATCCGGCCCGGTGTCAAACAAGAGCGTGTGTTGTGCGGTTTGCACCGCCACTGCCAGCCCCTGCCCAACGTCGAAAATCAGAATGCGCGCGCTGTCTGGCGCGGGTTTTTCGGGCGTAACCAGAAACATCGGCAACAGCAGGATCGCACCCGGCGCGCGCAAGGGAAAGCCGCGCGGGGCGAGAATCCATGCCGCGCCCACCACCCCCAGCGCGATGCTCCAGACGGGCGGCGCATGTTGCGTCCACACCGCCAGCGGCAATTGATCCAGCCAGTGCAGGAAATCCATGCACAGGGAAAGCGCCCAATGGGCGAGCGGTAACACCCAGTCCAGCCAAGGCAAAGCACCAAGCAGAGTCAGCGGCACTACAACGAAGCTGACCAACGGGATGGCGAGCGCATTGGCGACGGGCGAGATCAATGACAGTTGCTGGAACAGGGCAAGCAAGGGCGGGATCAGGCCGACCATCATCGCCCACTGCA
Source organism: uncultured Sideroxydans sp. (assembly GCA_964606865.1). Classification (GTDB taxonomy): domain Bacteria; phylum Pseudomonadota; class Gammaproteobacteria; order Burkholderiales; family Gallionellaceae; genus Sideroxyarcus. The sequence continues at coordinate 15 of CAZSIO010000244.1, read as the reverse complement.
CTTTGCCGTAAGTTT
>CAZSIO010000243.1:0-2073 GCA_964606865.1 uncultured Sideroxydans sp. | reverse complement strand
ACCGCGCACTGATGTTCCCTTCCTGTGACAGCGGCAACGTCATCGCCTTTGCCACCGCCGGCGAGGCCGTCGAGATCGCGCTGGACGATCTGCGTGAGCGCGCCACGGATTTGAAAGAAAATACCGGCCTCAATCTGCTGCCGACTGTCACCCGGCTCGAACAATCCACCGCGTGTCCCGGCGGTTTCCTCACGCTGTAACGTAGATATAACAAGGCGTTAAGGAAAATCACTGTATAATCCCGCGCCTCAAACGGGGTCAGCCACACGGCGACTCCGCGCATCGACCAATTTTTTAATCAGGGGATCAACATGGCAACCACCAAAAAAGCAACCAGCACCAGCAAGACAGGCACCGTCAAGAGCGCCGCACCCGCGGCCAAAACCGCCGCCAAAACGGCAACCGCAAAAACCACCACCAAGGCCGCAACAGCAAAAGCCGCAACACCCAAGGCTGCGGCAACCAAAGCCAGCCCCGCAGTGAAGAAGGCCGCCGCGCCGCGCGCCCAAAGTGCAAGCAAGAAAGCCGCTGCACCGAGCGCCGAACAGCGTTACTGCATGGTGCAGGAAGCGGCTTACTTTCTGGCCGAGAAAAACGGCTTCAAGGGTGGCGCGATGGATTACTGGGTGGCAGCCGAAGCACAGATCAAATCACTGTTGTCCGGCAAGTAAGCCAATCTTCAAACAGCGGCTGACCGTTCAGGTCAGCCCGCTTTCCACCGCGTAGCGCACAAATGGAAGTTGCAGTTTCTCCTCGCGCAGTGTCTTGAGGAGATGTTCCGCCGCGTCTGCCGTCAGCACGAATTCCACCTGCATCGGCAACTCTCCACCCAGCTCGAAAAAGGTTTCTTCATGCAGATGGCCGTGCCGGCCGAAACCGGCAATCGCCCGAAACACCGAGCCGCCGGGCACGCCCTGCGCCCGGCCTTGCTCAAGCAACCATTCAGACAGCAGCTTGCCGCGATGATGATGCTTCTCGCTCAGGTAGAATTTGAGATAGATGCTTTGCATTTTAGCCTCCCGCCTGTAGCCATTTGAACGTCTGTATCCCCAGCACCGTCATCAGCAGGGAACCGCCGAGATGGGTCACGATGATGGCGCTGCCCCATGCGTATTGCCCGCGCAGCAACAGCGTCACGGTTTCGGCGGAAAACGTGGAGAAGGTGGTCAGACCGCCGAGGAATCCGGTGATGATGAACAGCCGCCACTCGGGCGCGAGTCCGGGATGTTGCATGAAAAACGCAATGGCGACACCAATGAGATAGCCCCCGACGAGATTGGCGGCCAGCGTGCCGAGCGGCAATTCCGACAATGCGGGATTAAGCCACAAGCCCAAGCCCCAGCGCAGCCAGGCACCGCAAGCCGCCCCAATCCCTATCGCCAGTAAAGCATATGCCGTCATAGTCCTCTCGCCGCGCGAATCAGGCCGTACCGCCCACCGTCAACCCGTCGATGCGCACCGTCGGCTGGCCGACGCCCACCGGCACGCTCTGCCCTTCCTTGCCGCAGGTGCCCACGCCGGGGTCGAGTGCCATGTCGTTGCCGATCATGCTGACACGCGTCAGCGCCTCGGGGCCGCTGCCGATGAGGGTCGCACCTTTGACCGGGTAGGTGATCTTGCCGTCCTCGATCATGTAAGCCTCGGTGGTGGAGAACACGAACTTGCCGCTGGTGATGTCGACCTGCCCGCCGCCGAAGTTGGCGGCATACAGCCCGTGCTTGACCGAGGCGATGATCTCGTCATGTGTCTTGTCGCCGTTCAGCATCATGGTGTTGGTCATGCGCGGAATCGGCAGATGAGCGAACGATTCGCGCCGCGCATTGCCGGTGAGCGGGACATTCATCAGGCGCGCGTTCAGACTGTCCTGCAGGTAGCCGCGCAGGATGCCGTCCTCGATCAGCACGGTGCGCTGCGTCGGGTTGCCTTCGTCGTCCATGTTGAGCGAGCCGCGCCGGTCCTTGATGGTGCCGTCGTCCACCACGGTGACGCCCTTCGCCGCCACGCGCTGGCCGACGCGGCCGGAAAAGGCCGAGCTGCCCTTGCGATTGAAGTCTCCTTCCAGGCCGTGTCCCA
>CAZSIO010000242.1:0-2088 GCA_964606865.1 uncultured Sideroxydans sp. | reverse complement strand
CGGCATATGACAGCTTGCGCCACGCATCCAGTTCGGCACGTGTCACCTGCGGATATTGCTCCGGCAGGTACAGGCCGCCGTCCGGCGCGAGGCCGCCCAGCAGGATCTCGGTGAAGGTTTTGGCGGGCGCATTGCCGCGGGTGGAGATGTATTTCATTCGTTACTCGCTTCGTCTATTGTTCCCTCTCCCGTTCACGGGAGAGGGGCAGGGAGAGGGCTGATTTTCTGCGCCCCTCTCCCCGCCCTCTCCCGCAAGCGGGCGAGGGGAGTTGTTTAAATATCTTCGACCAAAAACAGCAGAACAGCCGGGGTCACCGAACGTGCCTTATGACCGCTGGCCGCACCGGATGGAATGAAAATTCCGGAACCTTGCGGGTAACGTACAAGCTGCCCGCGAAAATCGATCTCAAGTTCACCCTGAACGACAAAACCCAGATGCCCTTTTTCGCACCAGTCAGGCTCGACAAATTCGGAGGTGAACTCAAGCAGACGAAGCTGTTTGGAACCACTACGAAATGCCTTGAACCTTGCTCCATGAATCCCGTTCTGCCACTCCAGATCATCGAATAGAACTCGATACTGGTACATCTTATTTTCCGAGCTCTTCCATTCGTAGCTTGGTCACCTTCCCCGCCACCACGCCCAGCTTCTCGATCTTGGCGATGGCAGCATTGATGCGCTTCTCGCGTGTCAGGTGCGTCAGCATGATGAGGTCGGTCTGTTCTTCGCCTTCTTCCGGCTCTTTCTGAATCACGGCATCAATCGAAATTTGTTCGTCGGCCAGGATGCGCGTAATGTCGGCCAGCACGCCCGGTTTGTCCTGCACACGCAGACGCAGGTAGTAGCTGGTCTGCACTTCGTCCATCGGCAGGATCTTCAGGTCGGCCATCGCGTTCGGCTGGAACGCCAGATGCGGCACGCGGTTCAGCGGGTCGGCGGTCGCCATGCGCGTGACATCGACCAGGTCGGCAATCACCGCGCTGGCGGTCGGTTCTGCACCGGCGCCCTTGCCGTAGTACAGCGTCGCGCCGACCGCATCGCCCTGCACCAGCACGGCATTCATCGCACCCTCGACGTTGGCGATGAGTCGCTTGGATGGGATGAGTGTGGGATGCACACGCAACTCCACCCCTTCCGGCGTGCGCTTGGTGATGCCCAATAATTTGATGCGGTAGCCGAGTTGTTCGGCGTATTGAATGTCGATGGCATCCAGCTTGGAGATGCCTTCTATATAAGCCTTGTCGAACTGCATCGGGATGCCGAACGCGAGCGAGGCGAGGATGGTGATCTTGTGCGCCGCGTCCACGCCTTCGATGTCGAAGGTGGGATCAGCCTCGGCATAGCCCAAACGCTGCGCCTCTTTCAGCACCACATCAAAAGGCAAGCCCTTGTCGCGCATCTCGGACAGGATGAAGTTGGTCGTGCCGTTGATGATGCCGGCGATCCATTCGATGCGGTTGGCGGTCAATCCTTCGCGCACCGCCTTGATGATCGGGATGCCGCCCGCCACCGCCGCCTCGAACGCGACCATCACGCCCTTGTCCTGTGCGGCCTTGAAGATTTCGTTGCCGTGGGTGGCGAGCAGCGCCTTGTTGGCGGTGACCACATGCTTGCCGTTGGCGATGGCTTTCAGCACCAGTTCTTTCGCCACGCCGTAGCCGCCGATCAGCTCGATCACGATGTCCACTTCGGGGTCGGCCACCACGGCGAACGCATCATCGGTCACGCGACAGGCACCGCCGGTGATTTTCTTCGCCAGCTCCACATTCCTGTCCGCCACCACGGTGATGCGGATAGGCCGACCGGCGCGGCGCGCAATCTCGTCAGCATTGCGTTGCAGCACGGTGAAGGTGCCGCCGCCGACGGTACCGATGCCGAGAAGACCCACGTTGATTGGTTTATTGCTCATTATTGTTTCCCGTTATTCTCAATTTTATTTGTAGGAGCGCAACTTGTTGCGCGATTGAATCGCCCGATGAATCGGGCGCCTACGGTGTCGTTAATTCGTGCCGTGTTTCTTGCGATAGTTCTCGAGGAAGCGCGCGATGCGGCCGATGGCCTCGGTCAGATCATCCGCGATCGGCAGGA
>CAZSIO010000241.1:0-2097 GCA_964606865.1 uncultured Sideroxydans sp. | reverse complement strand
AGCCGGCACCGGTCAGCTTTTGCACCGCCATGTTCAGAATATCCAGCTTGACCTGCGGCGCGGGCAAATCTTCCTCGTGAATGCGCCGCTGCGGCTTGAACACGGTCGGCATATGCGCATAGTTGTAGATCGAGAGCCGGTCAGGGGCGGCCGAGATCACCCGGTCCAGCGTGGTGGCAAAGCCTTCCAGCGTCTGTTTCGGCAGGCCGTAGATGAGGTCGATGCTGATTGACTTGAAACCGTTGGCACGCGCCGCACGCATCACGCCCACGGTCTCCTCCTCGCTTTGGATGCGGTTCACCGCACGTTGCACGGCGTCATCGAAATCCTGCACGCCGAGGCTGATGCGGTTGAAGCCAAGCTGCCCCAACAGGGCGATGGTGGCGTCGCTCACCTTGCGCGGATCGATCTCGATGGAATATTCGCCCTCGTCGATCAGCTTGAAATGCTTGCGGATAGCGGTCATCACTTCGCGCAGCTCATCGTCGCTCAAAAAAGTCGGCGTGCCGCCGCCAAAGTGCAATTGCTCCACCACCTGGTTCGGCCCGAGCAAGGCGGCCTGCATCGCCATTTCTTTGAGCAGATAGCGCACATATTCCGCCGACTTGCTGCGATCCTTGGTGATGACCTTGTTGCAGGCGCAGTAGAAGCACAGCGTGTTGCAAAAGGGAATGTGGATGTACAGCGACAGCGGGCGCGTCATGCCGCCGATCTCGCGCTTGGCCACCCAGTGCGCGTAGCTTTCCGCGTTAAAGGCCTCGACGAAGCGGTCTGCGGTCGGATACGACGTGTAACGCGGCCCGTTCTTGTCCAACCGGCGGATCAGTTCCAAATCGACTTCCAGATGATTAACTGCTTTGCTCATGCCACTCTCCCGTATCAAGGCGCGCACTATGCCATTGCGGCGCCAAATTGGCTTGATATATGTCAAAATGCGCGCACAGCAACCCCAGATAAAATATGGTCTTGAACGATATCACGGCACCCGCGCTTGCCGCCACCCGCTTCAGGGTGGCCTGCTCCAATTGCAATCTGCGCGAACTTTGCCTGCCTGTCGATCTGTCGGATGACGAGATGCGCCGACTGGAACTGTTGAGCCATCACAAACGCTGCTACGCATCTGGCGACTATCTGTATCGTAGCGGCGACTCGTTCAAATCGCTGTATGCGATCCGCAGCGGCTCTTTCAAGACCCGAATTTTGCACGACGATGGACGCGAACAGGTGACGGGCTTCGTCATGCCGGGGGAGATTATCGGTCTTGACGCGATCAGTACCGATGCCCATACCTGCGAGGCGGTGGCGATGGAAGCCAGCGAAGTATGCGAACTGCCTTTTGCGAAGCTGGAAGTATTGAGCCGGGAAATCCCCAGCCTGCAACGCCATCTGCACAAGATCATGAGCCGCGAGATCGTGCGCGACCAGGGCATCATGCTGTTGTTGGGCTCGATGCGGGCGGAGGAGCGGTTGGCTGCTTTTTTGCTTAACCTGTCCCAGCGCAATGCAGCCCACGGCATGTCGCCCACCCAGCTCACCCTGCGCATGTCGCGCCTGGAGATCGGCAGTTATCTCGGGCTGAAACTGGAAACTGTCAGTCGCGCCTTCTCGCATTTTCAGGAAGACGGGTTAATTCGAGTCAAGGCGCGCGCCATCGAAATCCTGGCCTTGCCCCGCTTGCGCGAGTTGATGGGCAAATCATGAGTCCATTCCATTCGGACGACAGAATCGGTATCCTGCGACCCGCTTTCCGATAATCACCCGGAGTACCGCCCATGCCGCAATACTATAACGCCACTCCCGGCGAGATCACGCGCGCCAAATGGCCGCACGAAATCTTTCTGATCAACTTGGTGTTCAACCATATCCTGGTGTTCGCCGCAACCTTTGGTGTTTTCAGCACTTTTCCCTATATGGTACTGATCGTGCCGCTCATGTCTTTTTCCATCACCGCCTACATCGCGATCAAGGCAAAACAAGTCGCTGCCAGCAGCGAAATTGCGTTTGTCAAAGCGCATTGGGCGCTCGCCAACAAACGCAACCAGCACTTCATGTGGCTGCTGATCATCACCTGTGTCGTGGTCGGCGGCGGCCTTATGT
>CAZSIO010000240.1:0-2105 GCA_964606865.1 uncultured Sideroxydans sp. | reverse complement strand
CCCGACCCACAGGCAAAACTAGAAATACCAGCGCAGACCGGCCGAAGCAAAGATGCGCAAGGTCTTGGTTGACACCTGGGCGCCGTCATTCTTGGTGCTTTCGATGCCGCCATCGACATCGAACGTCAACTGCTCATTCAATGCGTATTCGCCGCGCACCATCGGTGAAAAACGGGTGGTGACGGCGTTGAACTGGTCGGTCTGCCGGTACAGTTGCAGGGAGCTGTCCAGCGTCCAGCCCTTGTCCAGCGTGGTGTGATTGTAGAAATACAACGAGGTGCTGTTCACTGTTCCGCTGCTCCCCACGCTGCCGCTCAATGACCAGATATCACCCGCCTTGTACAAACCGCTGCCGATCACTTGCCCGCTCACGATCTTTTCCGTGCCGCGACTGGGAATCGCCGCCACGAAGCCTTCGGGAGAATTGAGTGTTCCGCTGGCCTCCATGCCGCTGGTATTGGACAGCCGCAGATCCCCGCCCACTTGGAATTTTTTATTCAGCGGCAGGGTCACGCCGACCTGCCCCATGTTGCTGGTTGCCGTCCGTGCCAGCGCCAAGTCGCGCAGGGCGCTGGCGGAAAGCGCTTGCTGCAGATCGCCAATCGATGAAGTATTGGCGCCGTTCAGTGCGGTACGAATGCTCAACGAAGGCGTCTTGCGGTGATCGAGCATCATATTGAGCGACATCCCGGTCAGACCCAGCGTGCCCGTCAATTGCGCCGCGTTCAAGGCATTGAAATTCGTGTCGTAGTCGATCAGCGCATATGCGAACCGCTTGTCCTGGAAATAGCGCCATTCCGTGCCCACCGCGCGCCGGTCGAGCACGCTTTCCACAGTCTGATTGATCAGATAGGCGGAATAAGCACCGCTGTCCGCACTGGCACCGTAAAAGACCGGTTTGGTTCCGCTCGAATAATCGACCAGCGCACCCGCCACCCCATTGACGCGCAGATCCTGCGCATCGCCGTAGCCGCCGCTCACGCCGTCGAAACGTCCGCCCACCCCGCCGCCGGTAGCCGACTGCCGTCCCATCCGCACCAGATAATCCCGGGTGCGTCCCTTGAGTTCGCCGTACAGCGCGCTCACCCGGTTCTGGCCGGACTGATCATCCAGAAAATTCTTGGTCTGCGATCCGCGAAACACCAGGCGACCGTCGTATTCATCCGTCACATAGCGGCCCGATACATCTTCAGTCGTGATCAGCATCGATTGGTCGGTCAGCGAAAGCGATTGGGTATCGCTTACATTGTTAAAGATCGTGGTTGAATCGACCTTGCTGCGGCTGGTGTAATAACGTGAGGTGATGCCGCCGAAGGTGGACCAGCGTGCGGCTTGTTTCTTCTCCACAGCCTCGACGATCCCCGGCCCGCTTTCCTTGTCGCCCAGACCTGCCAGGCGCTGCATCACGCGCGGCACACCCTCGCCCTGCGGGTACAGGTTCAAATACAAATCGTATTCCGTCTTGGCTTTGTCGAACTGCCCGGCGCGCTCGCGCGCAACACCGACCCACTCCTGCGCGACTTCGGTGTAATCGTTGGGCGGCAGCAACAGCAACTTGTTCAGCGCCTCGATCGCCGCGTCATGCTTCTTTGCCGCCAGCGCCGCACGAGCGTCGGTCATCAGAGCGAAACCCTGCCGGTTGTTTTCAGCCAGATTGGCATCGGCGGGCGGTGTGGCGGGCAACGGCCTGACCGTCGGCAACAGCGGCAAAGCAACCGGTTCCGCCGCGACCCGATCCGGCTTGATGGTCAACAGGAAGCTGCGCTGATCCGGCCCGGGCGCGACACTGAACTGCGCTTCGCGGGCAAACTGGATCACCAGCCTGGGTTGGGTCTGCTGGTCGCGCGTGGTCACCGTGAACGCCGGAAACAGCTTGGAAGGGGGCGACTGGCGCACCTCGTTGTCCTTCCACACCTCATCGACGACTACACCCGGCACACGCTCGTAAAAAATCTCCAGCGTCGCGCCGCCATTCAAGGGAAAGTGGCGCAGATAGCGCACCGGCGCCGTCATGTGGATGGTGGCGACGATGCCCGTACTCTGGTATTCCAGCGTCACTTCGTCCAGCGGTTGCGCGAGGGTGACACCGGCGTTCATTCCCGCCA
>CAZSIO010000239.1:0-2108 GCA_964606865.1 uncultured Sideroxydans sp. | reverse complement strand
ATCCACGGTAACTTCGATGCAGAGCAACGGTTCGTTAAATTTTGGCGTGGTACCGTTATAGAATGCGCCCGTTGACTTACACCCCGACAGACATGAGCAGTATCTTAAGCGAACCCCGTCTTTCCTGTGACCTGTGCGGCTCCGCCGGCGAGATCGCGCAATCCGGCATCCGCGACCCGGATGGCAATCTCGAAGGAAGCTGGTGCTTCCGGCGCTGTGACAATGCAGCATGCGGCACCTTCTGGCTAGACCCCGCACCGCCGCCGCAGGAGCTGTGGAAGGCTTACACCACATATCACACGCACACCGAAAAGAAACGCGGTCAACTGGGCAAGGCGCTGCTGAGTCTGGCCCATCGTTTTGTCCGGCTCTCGTATCTACCGAAGTGGATCGCCAGCGGGCTGAAGCAGGATGCGGATGGCTTGCGCTTCATGATGCTGGGCAAGGAAACGCCCGGTCGTTTGCTGGATGTTGGTTGCGGCGGCGGGCGCTTTCTGCGCCGCATGCAGAAACGCGGCTGGCAGGTGGCGGGGACAGATTTTGACGAGCAGGCCGCGCGCAAGGTGAGTACGCGCTACGGCATCGAGACCCATGTGGGCGATCTGCCGCAGTGCGGCTTGCCTGCCGAAAGTTTCGATGCGATCACGCTGAGCCAGGCCATCGAACATCTTTACGATCCGCTGGCCACGCTGCGCGAGTGCCTGCGCCTGCTAAAACCGGGCGGCCTGCTGGTGATGACCACGCCCAACGCGCGCAGCCTTGGCGCCACCGAGTTCGGCGCGAACTGGCGCGGCTGGGAAGCACCGCGCCACCTGCACTTGTTCACGGTGGATTCGCTTGCGGCGCTGACGCGTCAGGTCGGGTTCGAGATCGTCGAAGCGCGCACGTATTCCGCAGGTGCTGCCGTCGTCTACCGCACCAGCCGCGAGATCGCACAGGGTGGCCAGGGCAGCTGGCTCGACCAGTTCTTGGCACTGGCATGGAGCTACGACAAGGAGCTGCACGAACAGCGCGCACAGCAGAACCAACCGCATACCGGACAGAACGTGCTGATCCGGGCACGCAAACCCTGAGGACACCCATGTTTTCCATCATCATCCCCACCTGGAACAACCTTGCGCTGCTGCAATTGTGCGTGCGCAGCATCCGGCAGAACTCCGCCCATACTCACCAGATCATCGTGCATGTGAACGACGGCAGCGACGGTTCGCTCGACTGGGTGCGCGCGCAAGGTCTCGCGTACACGGCTTCGCCGGAGAACATCGGCATCTGTCTGGCGGTGAACGAGGCGGCGATGCATGCCACGCAGGACTACATCCTTTATTTGAACGACGATATGTATTGCTGCCCCGGCTGGGACACGGCGCTAGTGAACAAGTTGAAGCAACTGGATAGCGATCTGTTCATGCTGTCGGGCACCATGATCGAGCCGCGCGAAACGAACAATCCCTGTGTGATCGTGCGCGACTACGGCACCGAGGCGCACACCTTCGACGAGGTCCGCTTGCTGGCCGATCTGCCCGGCATCCGCAAGGCGGACTGGAACGGCGCGACCTGGCCGCCGACGCTAGTGTCGCGGCGCTGGTGGTTCAAGGTGGGCGGCTACAGCAGCGAGTTCTCGCCCGGCATGAGCAGCGACAACGATTTCTCGATGAAGCTGTGGCATGCGGGCTGCCGCGTGTTCCTCGGCGTGGGCGATTCCTTCGTGTATCACTTCCAGTGCAAATCCACCGGCAAGGTAAAGAAGAACGACGGCGGGCGGCAGTTCCTCAACAAGTGGGGCATGCGCCAGTCGGTGTTTGACCGCTATTACCTGCGGCGCGGCGAAGTGGCCACGGGATTGAAACTGGACGAGCCGCAAGACACGCGCGAGTTGCGCTGGCAGTTGCTGCGCAGCCGCATCAAGCGGGCGCTGGGGTAGGATCGCTGTCGGACTACAAAACCTTCGCTGCTTCCTGTGGGTCGGATTTGAGCGTGTGTTGTTGGGGCTTTAGCCCCGTACAACCACGGCCTACCCCTTGCGGGTGTAACCCGACGGGTTTGAAATTATCGTTCGCTGTCGGACTGAAGTCCGACCCACAAAACACCCGCCGCCTTCTGTGGATCGG
>CAZSIO010000238.1:0-2111 GCA_964606865.1 uncultured Sideroxydans sp. | reverse complement strand
CGCTTGTCTCCTCCCGGATGGCCTTTCGGCGGATGTCTGGTACCTAAAATCGAACTGCCACCCCCGCGCCGAGCTGTACCAGTTCCCCCAGTTTTGCAAATAATTCGCTGTTGTCGCGCTGACTCGTCCAGTGCCCGTCGCGCCAGGCAAAATGGAATCCGCCTGATTTCGCTGCCAGCCAGAGTTCGCGGTTCGGAGCATGGCGGTTGACGATTAATTTGCTGCCGTCGGCAAATTCGATCTCCATGACTGCGCCGTTGCTGTCGTAATCAATGTCGCCGGCATCCAGCGCGTGTTCGATGCGGGCGAAGATCTCATCTGCCAAACGATTGAATTCGCTTTCCGTCATAACTGCTCCTTGAGTGGTACGGTTGCGCATCGCTTATAATCGCGCCCGTTTTGATATAAAGAAAGAAGTTCATCATGCGTACCCTTGGCATTATGTTGCTGTTGCTGTTGTGCGTGCAAGGTTGCGGTCGCAAAGGGCCGTTGTATCTGCCGCAGGAACAGGCTGGTTTTGCCGCAGCCAATCCACACACTGGCCAGGACGATGCCCGCCATGAATGATTATTTCGAATATCGCCAGGACAGTTTGTATGCCGAACAGGTATCTCTGGCAGAGGTCGCGCGGCGTTTTGGCACGCCCTGTTATGTCTATTCGCGCGCCGCGCTGGAAAGTGCCTATCGCGAATTTGAACGGGCACTGGCACCGCACGCGCATCTGGTGTGCTACGCCGTCAAAGCCAATCCCAATCTGGCCATCCTCAACCTGTTTGCGCGGCTGGGCGCGGGATTCGATATCGTCTCCGGTGGCGAACTGCAGCGTGTGCTGGCTGCGGGCGGTATGGCGAACAAGGTGGTTTTCTCCGGCGTGGGCAAACGCGAGGACGAAATGCGTCTGGCTTTGCAGGCGGGCATCCTGTGTTTCAATGTCGAGTCAGCGGCCGAGTTGGAACGTCTGAATCGGGTGGCGGGCGAGATGGGCAAGATCGCGCCGGTCAGTCTGCGCGTGAATCCTGATGTCGATGCCAAAACCCATCCCTATATTTCCACCGGACTCAAACAGAGCAAGTTCGGTGTCGCCTACGAGGAGGCGTTGCCCCTTTACCGCAGGGCGGCAGGTATGCCGCATCTGCGGGTGACCGGTATCGATTGCCACATTGGTTCACAGATCACCGAAGTCAGCCCTTTCATCGCGGCGGCAGACAAGGTGCTGGCGCTGGTGGACAAACTCGCCGCGAAAGGCATTGTGCTGGATCATCTGGATTTCGGCGGGGGCTTGGGTATTTGTTATGACGACGAGACGCCGCCGGCGATTGCAGATTATGCCAAGGCGCTGCTGGGCGTACTGCAGGGGCGTTCCGCCAGACTCATCGTCGAACCGGGCAGAGTGCTGGTCGGCAATGCCGGCATCCTGCTGACCCGGGTCGAATATCTCAAGCAGGGTGCGGAGAAGAACTTCGCCATCGTCGATGCGGCGATGAACGACCTGATGCGGCCGGCGCTGTACGACGCATTCCACGATATCCTGCCGATACAGCGCATGCCCTCTCCACAACCCTCCCCCGCAAGCGGGGGAGCGAGCGAGCGAGAAGGGCAATCTTTAATTTACGAGGTGGTCGGGCCGGTCTGCGAAAGCGGTGACTTCCTTGGGCATGCCCGTCAATTGGGCGTTGCAGCGGGGGATGTGCTGGCAGTGATGTCGGCCGGCGCATATGGCATGAGCATGAGTTCCAACTACAACACGCGTCCGCGCGCAGCCGAAATCCTGGTGGATGGGGAGCGCATCCATCTCGTGCGCGAACGTGAACCGGTGTTGCAGTTGTTCGCCGGCGAAAAAATCATCGAGTGATTTTTTTGCATATCACTGCACAAATCTATTGCAGAAAAAAAATATTCGCGCATAGAATGTCGCCACCGTGCGTGTAGGGAGATTTCTGGCAGTTGAAAGACGCATCGGGAGTGCAGTGGTTGCACGAAAACGTAGTACCTGGTTAGTCCATCAAACTTTAATAAGGAATGAAAATGGCAACTGCAACCAAAGCAAAAAGCACAACCAAGAAACCAGCCGCCAAAAAAGTAGCCGCCAAGAAACCGGCAGCGAAAAAAGT
>CAZSIO010000237.1:0-2141 GCA_964606865.1 uncultured Sideroxydans sp. | reverse complement strand
TAGCCCAGCCCGACCACCGAAACGATGAAGCCGATCGACCCCCAGGAACGCAGCCGGCCATAATGCGCGGTGTTGCTGCCCAGCCATGTGAGTGTGGTTGCTTCCACCAGCGGCATCGAGGCACTCCAGAAAAAATTCATCAGGAACAGGGCGGCAAACAATCCCCAGAAACTGGTGGTGGCGAACACGCCCAGATAGAACAGCGCGCTCATGCTCGCCGCGGCCACCACCACCTCGCGCCGCCTGCCCGTGTGATCGGCCAGCCAGCCCCAAACATTCGGCGCGACCATGCGCATCACCGGCTGCAGCGACATCAGGATCGCAATGTCGATCGCATCGAAGTGAAGTGATTTGAGATACAGGCTCCAGTAGGGCGCAAACATCCCCACGAAGGCGTAGTAGAAGAAATAGAAACCGGCGATGCGCCAGTGGTAGTTGACGGAAGAGGACATGGATCAGGGTCTGCAGACGGCGCGCATTCTACACTGTGCCGGCGAAGCCTTGCCGCGCGCAGCCGGTTTTATTCAGGAGCCGTCAGTCCCCTTCAAATTCGCACAGGGCAAACACCGTGTGTCCGCGCTGCTCCAACCGCGCCCGTCCGCCGATGTCGGGCAGATCGATCATGAACGCACACTCAACGACCTGGCCGCCCATCTTCTCGATCAGGATGCAGGCGGCTTGCGCCGTACCGCCGGTGGCGATGAGGTCGTCCACCAGCAACACTTTTTCGCCTTTCTCGATCGCGTCGACGTGAATCTCGATGCGGTCGCTGCCGTATTCGAGTTGGTAATCGTGGCCGATGGTTTCCGCCGGCAATTTGCCTTTCTTGCGGATGGGAATGAATCCTTTGCCCAGCACGTAAGCCAGCGGCGCGGCGAGGATGAAACCGCGCGACTCAATGCCGGCGATCTTGTCGATCTTCACGTCGCGGTAGCGGCGCGCCAGCTCGTCGATGGTGGCGCGCAAGCCGATCGGGTCTTTGAGAACGGTGGTGATGTCGCGAAACATGATGCCCGGCTTGGGATAATGCGGGACGGTTCTGACACGTGATTTAATGGGCATATCAACTCCGTTTCTTGTATTCGACGAATTTCGCTTTGACTTCATGCATCTGCTGGGCGGTGAGTATCCCGGGCTCCGCCACCAACAGCATGCGCCAGTAGATCTCGCACAGGAATTCGACTTCCTGCGCCACCGCGAGCGCATCGTCAGGATCGCCCCCCAGCGCAATCATGCCGTGGTTGCCGAGCAAACAGGCTTTGCGCCCCTGCAAGGCTTCCAACGCATCATCGGAAAGTTGCTGTTCGCCGAAGATGCTGTAGGGCGTGCAGCGGATCGAATCGCCGCCGGCCAGCGCGATCATGTAATGCACGGCCGGCACCTCGCGGCGCAGGCAGGCGAGCGTGGTGGCGAACGGGGAATGGCTATGCAGCACCGCGCCGATCTCGGGGCGCGCCTTGAGAATATCGCAGTGGAAGCGCCATTCACTGGAGGGCTTATCCCCTTGCAGCACTTTGCCGTCGAGTGTCATTTGCACCATATTCGACGCTGTCATCTCGGAGACCGGCAAGGCAGAGGGGGTAATCAACAGACCCTCACCACAACGCACCGAGGCGTTGCCCGCCGTGCCGCGATTCAGACCCATCTCGACCATGCGGCGCGACACATCGAGCAGCGCCGCGCGCAATTTCTGTTCGTTGCTCATTTCAGCACCCGCCCCGCCACCGCCCGCAATTTTTCCACCAGCGCCGGATCGCGCGCCTCGGGCGCGGTGATCAGCGCGTGCTGCAGCACCGTGCGGCAGCCGCAAGTGCAGGCGTCCGCGTCCGCAGCGATGCGCGGCGCGGCCTGTTGCACCAGCGCGCGCGCCTTGTCGGCATTGGCCAGCAACACGCCGATGATCTGCTCGACGGTGACGTCATCGTGATTCGGATGCCAGCAATCATAGTCGGTCACCATTCCCACCGTGGCGTAACACAGCTCCGCTTCGCGCGCGAGCTTCGCCTCCGGCATGTTGGTCATGCCGATCACATCACATCCCCACTGACGGTAAAGCTCGGACTCGGCCAGGCTGGAAAACTGCGGCCCTTCCATCACCAGATACGTGCCGCCGCGCACGACCGTGATGCCGGCATCACGGG
>CAZSIO010000236.1:0-2144 GCA_964606865.1 uncultured Sideroxydans sp. | reverse complement strand
CCGACCAATGTGATGGGGACCACAAAGCGTATGGCCGAGATGGTTTGTCAGGGACTGCAACGCCGTATTCTCTCCTCTACCTCGGGGAGAGGGGATGGGGGTGAGGGAGATACACGTTTTGTCATCGTGCGCTTCGGCAATGTGCTGGGCAGCAACGGCAGTGTCATTCCCAAGTTCCGCGAGCAGATTGCCAGAGGCGGGCCCGTCACCGTGACGCACCCCGAGATCACGCGCTACTTCATGTCCATCCCCGAAGCGGCGCAACTGGTGATTCAGGCGGGTTACATGGGCAAAGGCAGTGAGATATTTGTGCTGGATATGGGCAAGCCGGTGAAGATTGTCGATCTGGCCAAAGAGATGATTCGTCTGTCCGGCTTGGACGAGGACGATATCAGGATCGAATTCACCGGCCTGCGACCCGGAGAAAAATTGTATGAAGAGGTGCTGGCCGACGACGAGAATACGTTGCCCACGCCGCACCCCAAGTTGCGTATCGCCCAAGCGCGCGCAGTAACAGATGAAGAATTCCAAGCACTGCTCGAGTGGGTGGCGGCTTCTGTGCCGCATGATGACGAAACGGTGCGCCGGCGCATGCGGCAATGGGTGCCCGAGTACACGCCAACTGCGAATGGGAATTAAATTACAGAAAGCAACAACATCCTCGTCTGCAGGGTTCGATATAAAGCGCCGACCTGCCAGCAGCTGATTGCGCATTGCATCATGATGCGCTAGCATCACGATGCATTAACATCGCAGAGGCGCAGAATGAGGACGACGATAGATATTGAAGATGATGTGCTGGCGGCTGCCAAGGAATTGGCACGTTTGCAAAACATCCCGGCCGGGCAGGTGGTTTCCAGGTTGTTGCGACAGGCGCTCGCGGGCGGCGGCTCACAAAACCAGCCGCAAGCCAGGCAGGTTGGCGGCTTTAGGCCATTTGAGTCGCGCGGTGTCATTGCAACCAACGACATCGTAGATCGGTTGCGCGACCAAGAGGGGGTGTGATGCGCGCATTGCTGGATGTGAATGTGTTGATCGCCTTACTTGATGCCGGTCACATCCATCATGAGCTGGCACAGTCGTGGCTGGAGAGCAACATTGAACCCGGATGGGCATCCTGCCCGCTGACTCAGAATGGCTGCATCCGCATCCTGTCGCAACCAAATTATCCGGCCCCGCTACCGGCGGCGCAGATTGCCGAAAGGCTGGCCGAAGCTGCCGCCACGTCACACCACGAATTCTGGGTGGCCGATGTGAATCTGTTGGACGGGACAAGCTTCGATTGGAAACAAGTGCTGGGCCACCGGCAGGTAACTGATCTGTACCTGCTTGCTTTGGCCGTCAGGCACGATGGACGTTTTGTCACTTTTGACCGGCGAATCAATTTCGGTGCAGTGTCAGGTGCGCAAGCGAAGCATCTGCATGTAATCGGATAAAGCCAGGCTCATGTCCCTCTCCGTCATTCTCATCACCCGAAACGAAGCTGCCAACATCCGCGCCTGCCTGGAAACGGTGGCGTGGGCGGATGAGATCATCGTGGTCGATTCCGGTAGCACGGATGACACCACTGCCATCGCGCGCGAAATGGGCGCCAAAGTGTATGAACACGACTGGCCCGGCTTCGGCCCACAGAAGAACCGCGCGTTGGGTTACGCCGGCAAAGAGTGGGTGTTCTCCATCGATGCCGACGAGCGCGTGACGCCCGAACTGCGCGCCGAACTGGAACAGGTCATGCGCGACGACAAGGCAGAGGGCTATTACTGCCCGCGCCTGTCGCAATTCTGTGGGACGTTCATCCATCACAGCGGCTGGTATCCGGACTATGTGCTGCGCCTGTTCAAGCGCGATGCCGGGCGATTTTCGGATAGCCTGGTGCATGAAAGTGTGCAACTCAACGGCGCCAGCGCAAAGCTGAAAAGCCCGCTGCTGCATTACAGCTACCTCACCATGAATGATGTCGAGCGCAAGGTCGAGCATTACTCCAGCGCGGCCGCGCAACAGATGTTTCAGGCGGGAAGGCGTTCGAATCTGGCTGGCGCCGCATTGAGTGCGGGGTGGGCGTTTGTGCGGACTTATTTCATTCGATTGGGTGTGCTGGATGGTGTCGCGGGGTGGCAGATCGCGTGCATGAACACGCGCACCAC
>CAZSIO010000235.1:0-2146 GCA_964606865.1 uncultured Sideroxydans sp. | reverse complement strand
CGCTTGTCTCCTCCCGGATGGCCTTTCGGCGGATGTCTGGTACCTAAAATCGAACCGCCACCCCCGCGCCGAGCTGTATCAGCTCACCCAGTTTTGCAAACAATTCACTGCCGTCGCGCTGACTCGTCCATTGCCCGTTGTGCCAGGCAAAATGAAATCCGCCTGATTTTGCCGCCAACCATATCTCGCGGTTCGGAGCATGGCGGTTGACGATCAACTTGCTGCCGTCGGCAAATTCGATCTCCATGACTGCGCCGTTGCTGTCGTAGTCAATGTCGCCGGCATCCAGCGCGTGTTCGATGCGGGCGAAGATATCATCTGCCAAACGATTGAATTCGCTTTCCGTCATAACTGCTCCTTGAGTGGCGCGGTTGCGCATCGCTTATAATCGCCCCCGTTTAGATATAAAGAAAGAAGTTCATCATGCGTACCGTTGGCATTATGTTGCTGTTGCTGTTGTGCGTGCAAGGTTGCGGTCGCAAAGGGCCGTTGTATCTGCCGCAGGAACAGGCTGGTTTTGCCGCAGCCAATCCACACACTGGCCAGGACGATGCCCGCCATGAATGATTATTTCGAATATCGCCAGGACAGTTTGTATGCCGAACAGGTATCTCTGGCAGAGGTCGCGCGGCGTTTTGGCACGCCCTGTTATGTCTATTCGCGCGCCGCGCTGGAAAGTGCCTATCGCGAATTTGAACGGGCACTGGCACCGCACGCGCATCTGGTGTGCTACGCCGTCAAAGCCAATCCCAATCTGGCCATCCTCAACCTGTTTGCGCGGCTGGGCGCGGGATTCGATATCGTCTCCGGTGGCGAACTGCAGCGTGTGCTGGCTGCGGGCGGTATGGCGAACAAGGTGGTTTTCTCCGGCGTGGGCAAACGCGAGGACGAAATGCGTCTGGCTTTGCAGGCGGGCATCCTGTGTTTCAATGTCGAGTCAGCGGCCGAGTTGGAACGTCTGAATCGGGTGGCGGGCGAGATGGGCAAGATCGCGCCGGTCAGTCTGCGCGTGAATCCTGATGTCGATGCCAAAACCCATCCCTATATTTCCACCGGACTCAAACAGAGCAAGTTCGGTGTCGCCTACGAGGAGGCGTTGCCCCTTTACCGCAGGGCGGCAGGTATGCCGCATCTGCGGGTGACCGGTATCGATTGCCACATTGGTTCACAGATCACCGAAGTCAGCCCTTTCATCGCGGCGGCAGACAAGGTGCTGGCGCTGGTGGACAAACTCGCCGCGAAAGGCATTGTGCTGGATCATCTGGATTTCGGCGGGGGCTTGGGTATTTGTTATGACGACGAGACGCCGCCGGCGATTGCAGATTATGCCAAGGCGCTGCTGGGCGTACTGCAGGGGCGTTCCGCCAGACTCATCGTCGAACCGGGCAGAGTGCTGGTCGGCAATGCCGGCATCCTGCTGACCCGGGTCGAATATCTCAAGCAGGGTGCGGAGAAGAACTTCGCCATCGTCGATGCGGCGATGAACGACCTGATGCGGCCGGCGCTGTACGACGCATTCCACGATATCCTGCCGATACAGCGCATGCCCTCTCCACAACCCTCCCCCGCAAGCGGGGGAGCGAGCGAGCGAGAAGGGCAATCTTTAATTTACGAGGTGGTCGGGCCGGTCTGCGAAAGCGGTGACTTCCTTGGGCATGCCCGTCAATTGGGCGTTGCAGCGGGGGATGTGCTGGCAGTGATGTCGGCCGGCGCATATGGCATGAGCATGAGTTCCAACTACAACACGCGTCCGCGCGCAGCCGAAATCCTGGTGGATGGGGAGCGCATCCATCTCGTGCGCGAACGTGAACCGGTGTTGCAGTTGTTCGCCGGCGAAAAAATCATCGAGTGATTTTTTTGCATATCACTGCACAAATCTATTGCAGAAAAAAAATATTCGCGCATAGAATGTCGCCACCGTGCGTGTAGGGAGATTTCTGGCAGTTGAAAGACGCATCGGGAGTGCAGTGGTTGCACGAAAACGTAGTACCTGGTTAGTCCATCAAACTTTAATAAGGAATGAAAATGGCAACTGCAACCAAAGCAAAAAGCACAACCAAGAAACCAGCCGCCAAAAAAGTAGCCGCCAAGAAACCGGCAGCGAAAAAAGCGGTAGCGAAAAAACCAGCCGCCAAAAAAGTAGCCG
>CAZSIO010000234.1:0-2168 GCA_964606865.1 uncultured Sideroxydans sp. | reverse complement strand
GTTAGGAGCATGCTCCCACATTGGTGCCATCACCCCCGTTCCCCCTCTGGTGGGACGACTAGCCATTCGACTAAGCCCGCAAGCGGGCAAGTCGCTGGTTATCCCGGCGGGCGAGGGGTACGGTAAGTCGCGATGCGGGATTTTGAATTTTTTGGAGGAAGTGGAAATGATGAAGGGTGGATTGGCCGGGCTGATGAAGCAGGCGCAGCAGATGCAGAACAACATGAAGAAGGCGCAGGATGAGCTGGCCAATATCGAAGTTGAAGGCCAGTCCGGTGGCGGCATGGTCAAAGTAACGATGACTTGTGCGCATGAGCTGCGCCGCGTGAATCTGGATCCCGGCGTGCTGGACGACAAGGAAATGCTGGAGGATTTGATCGTGGCCGCGTTCAGCGATGCCGGCAAGAAGATTGCGGAGACGACGAGTCAGCGCATGAGCGGTTTTGCCGCCAAGTTGCCGCCGGGCATGAGTCTGCCTTTCTGACGGACACTAATCACCTCGTTAAATGAATCTGCCATGCAGTGTCCGTTCCCTCGCCCCCGTTCCCCCTCTCCCAAAGGGCGATGGATACGGTCGGTTCTCGCTGCGCGAGATTTTCGATAGATGAACACGCCTTCCAGTCTGGAATATCTCATCGGTGCCCTGCGCTGTTTGCCCGGGGTGGGCCCGAAATCTGCGCAGCGCATGGCCTATCACCTGTTGCAGCGCGATCGACCGGGCGCGCTCCAGTTGGCGCGCGCCCTTGATCATGCGGTGGAGAGTGTCAGGCACTGTTTGAAATGCAATAATTTTTCCGAGGAAGAGGTGTGTTCCTTGTGCGCCTCCCCGCGCCGGGAAGCCAATCTGTTGTGTGTGGTGGAGATGCCGGCCGATCTGCTGATGATGGAGCAGGCGCAATGCTTTCGTGGCATGTACTTTGTGTTGATGGGCAGGCTTTCGCCGCTGGACGGGGTCGGCGCGCGGGAACTCCCGCTGGAAAGATTGGTCAAGCGCGCGCAAGAATTGCGCTGCGAGGTGATTCTGGCCACCAATTTTACGGTTGAAGGCGAAGCGACCGCCCATTATCTGGCGACTTTGTTGCGTGCGCAGGGTATTAAAGTGTCGCGCATTGCGCGCGGTTTGCCGGTGGGTGGAGAATTGGAACATGTGGATAGTGGGACCTTGGCGCAGGCTGTGCTGGAAAGACGCGCGGTGAATGAATGATTGAAGAGTCTGAAGCTAAACAGCCGGGTGAGCGGCTGCAAAAAGTATTGGCGCAGGCCGGTCTGGGCTCGCGCCGCGAAATGGAAGTCTGGATCGCCGCCGGGCGGGTGACCGTGAACGATACGGTTGCGACATTGGGTGCGCGTGTCGGTGACGACGACACAGTGCAGGTGGATGGCCGTATCGTGCGTCTGTCATCGCAGAGTGAACCCAAATTGCCGCGCGTGCTGCTCTACCACAAGCATGAGGGAGAGATCGTCAGCCGGGACGATCCAGGTGGCCGAGCCAGCGTGTTCGATAACCTGCCCAAACTGCACGGGCAAAAATGGATCGCCATCGGGCGTCTGGATTTCAATACCAGCGGCTTGCTTATCTTTACCACTTCCGGGGATCTGGCGAATCGTCTGATGCATCCGCGCTTCGAGGTGGAACGCGAATATGCAGTGCGGGTACAGGGCGAAATAACACCCGACCAGATGAAACAGATGACCGGCGAGGGCATCGAACTGGAGGATGGAGTAGTCAAATTTGACCAGTTGAGCGATGAAGGCGGCGAGGGGTTCAATCATTGGTATCGACTGGTGATCCGGGAGGGGCGCAACCGGGAAGTGCGCCGTACTTTTGAAGCCCTGGGTTTGCCGGTGAGCCGTTTGATGCGCGTGCGCTTCGGTATCGTCAATCTGCCGCCGCGCATCAAGCGCGGCATGATGGTCGAACTCGGCGAAGGCGAGGTGAGGAAGGTGCTGGAGTGGGTTGGATTGCCTGCAGGGGAGGCGCGGCAGATATCCGAAGCCGAAAAGCGTCGGAGCAAGCTGAAGCGGGTTCCCCCCAGAAAAAATTGAACTGGCGAGAGTGAATGACTATCGTTAGAATCTCGCAGTCCAATATCGTCGGGTAAGCGTTATGCGTAGCCGAAAAATATAAACTGACTCAAATACATGGAACAAAGAGGCAACAAAACCAT
>CAZSIO010000233.1:0-2172 GCA_964606865.1 uncultured Sideroxydans sp. | reverse complement strand
GGTAGCCAAGAAACCGGTTGCCAAAAAGGCCGTTGCCAAGAAACCGGCAGCAAAGCCTGTGGTTGTAGCTAAACCGGCACCGGCACCGACTGCGGTTGCACCTTCTGCTCCGCCGCCTATCCGTCCTGCTGCGACTTGGCCTTTCCCGACACCTGGGATCAGCAAGCCGAATTAAGTTGGCGAGAGGCTGTGAAAACAGCCCCGATCTCGTCGCAAGCAGGGAGGGGCTGATTCACATTGCTGGGTAGCGAGCGGTCTGTTGCATGAATGCCCGATCAGGGTAGGGTGCTTTGCTCACTCAAAAAAATCTGTACTCGGGCAAAGTTTCTGACTTGTTGAATGACAGTCGCTTGCGGCGAAAATTCTGGTGGGTTTAGCCAGAGGTGGTTTCTTCGCGCATCAGTTTGTTGTATTGCGTGAGTCGAGTCACCGTCTTTTGATTGCTGGTTCCCGTCCTCGGTCAGGACTTGGTTTTGATCGTCTTCGTTTTGTATGACGGGGTGGGCATCGCGCCGTTCTCGTTGAATGCAATGCCCGTCGCAGCGCCGGTGTGGGCAATCTCCTCAGTGTCGTCGAGATTGGCATGACGTTGATGCATGGCGAAGATTCCATTCTTTTTGACTACGACGATGGTGGTCATGATGTGTAGCATTCCAAAATTACCCATTCCCGGTTTTACCCTTCATGTTGTTTGACTCTTCGCTTCCTTATCGATCAGACGCAGGCGCCTACTTCGCTGCCATTCGTGACTTGCCGTGGGCGGCATGGCTGGATAGCGGCGGATGCGGACGTTACGATGTGCTGGTTGCACAGCCAGTGGCAACGCTCTCCACTCAAAACGGGAAAACCCTGGTCTGTGCCGCAGGGTTGAGTGAAGCCGCAGATGATAAGGACCCGTTGCAGCTTGTACGCGAGCAACTGGGAGAGGTGGTGGCATCGCTGCCAAATATCCCGTTTGCCGGGGGAGCATTGGGATACTGGGCTTATGACCTCGCGCGTAACTTTCATCACTTTCCGGCTACCGTCCGCGATGCGGAACATTTGCCGCAAATGGCGGTGGGCATCTATGACTGGGCAGTCGTCATCGATCATCAGGAACGCCGGGCGCGGCTGGTGTCCCGCCAGCGGCATGCCCGGACAGCGACGGTCTTGCCGCAGATACTGCAACGATTGCACCGATCCGCCACGAACGTTCCAGCCATCAATCACTTTCAGGTAAGCGGCCGCATCGAGACCAATCTGAATCCGTCAAGTTACCGGCGCGCGTTTGATGCGATCCAGCGGTTTTTGCGCGAAGGTGACTGTTATCAGGTCAATCTGGCGCAGCGCTTTGCCGCGAAGGCAAGCGGCGATGCCTTCGCGGCATACCTTGAACTGCGCCGCCTGAGTCCGGCGCCATTCTCTGCATTCCTTGACTGGCCGCAACTGCAAGTATTGTGTGCGTCACCCGAGCTATTTTTGCAGGTACGCGAGGGTCGCGTTGAAACGCGACCGATCAAGGGAACGCGGGCGCGGAGTACGGATGGTGCAGAGGATGCAAAACGGGCGCATGCGTTGCAGCAGCACTCGAAAGATCGCGCCGAAAACCTGATGATCGTTGATTTGTTACGCAACGACTTGAGCAAGAATTGCGCAACCGGATCGGTGCGTACACCCGGATTATTCGCGGTGGAGAGCTTTTCCAATGTTCACCATCTGGTCAGTACGGTGGAAGGAAAATTACGCCCGGGTTGTCACGCGCTGGATCTGTTGCGTGATTGCTTTCCCGGGGGTTCGATTACCGGCGCCCCCAAGCAGCGTGCGATGGAAATCATCGAGCAACTGGAGCCACAGCGGCGGGGGATTTATTGCGGGGCAATCGGCTATGTCGGATATGACGGCGACATGGAAGTCAATATCGCCATTCGCACCCTCGTCTATTCAAACAACGAGATTCGCTGCTGGGCGGGCGGCGGCATCGTTGCCGATTCGCAGTGCGAAGATGAATATCAGGAGACATGGGACAAGGCGAGCGCGATGCTTGAAGTGTTGAGGCGATTTGGCGGGGAACTCGAAAGGTAAGCACATCGCCCTTCTTGCGGCACTCTGCATGCGGAACGGTTCTTGACTTGGTATGGAAAGTCCGACCCACAGGGTGCGTCGAACTATGCGCTATTTTTCAGGCGGGTGATG
>CAZSIO010000232.1:0-2172 GCA_964606865.1 uncultured Sideroxydans sp. | reverse complement strand
CTAGGCATTTCGTCATTCCGCCGCTGTGCGGTAAAATGCCGCCCCTATGAGCAACCCCCAACTTTCCGTCGTCATCCCCGTCTATAACGAGGAGCAGGGCCTGCAGGCACTGTTCGACCGCCTGTATCCCGCGCTGGACAAGCTCGGCATCGGCTACGAGGTCGTGTTCGTCAACGATGGCAGCCGTGACCGTTCCGCTGCCATCCTGCGCGAGCAGTTCCAGAAACGCCCCGATGTGACGCGCGTGGTGTTGTTCAACGGAAATTTTGGCCAGCACATGGCAATCATGGCCGGTTTTGAGCAATGCCGTGGTCAGCGCATCGTGACGCTGGATGCCGATTTGCAGAATCCGCCGGAAGATACCGGCCTGCTGCTGGCGAAGATGGACGAAGGCCACGATTACGTCGGTTCCATCCGCCGCCAGCGCAACGACAGCTGGTGGCGCCACGTCGCCTCGCGCGCCATGAACGGCCTGCGCGAAAAGATCACCCGCATCAAGATGACCGACCAAGGCTGCATGTTCCGCGCGTACGACCGCAACATCATCGACGCGATCAACAGTTGCAAGGAAGTCAGCACCTTCATCCCGGCGCTGGCCTACAGCTTCGCGCGCAACCCTGCCGAGGTGGTGGTGGGGCACGAGGAGCGCGCGGCGGGCGAATCGAAGTACTCGATGTACAGCCTGATCCGCCTCAACTTCGACCTGATGACCAGCTTCTCGCTGGTGCCCTTGCAGATGTTTTCCATGATGGGAATGCTGATCTCGGTGTTCTCGGGAGTGTTCTTCGTGTTTCTGGTGATACGCCGCCTGTGGATCGGTCCGGAAGCGGAAGGGTTGTTCACCCTGTTTGCGCTGATGTTCTTCCTCATCGGCATCGCGCTGTTCGGCATCGGACTCTTGGGTGAATACATCGGGCGCATCTACCAGCAGGTGCGCCACCGTCCGCGCTATCTGATCGAGGCGGTGCTTGAACAGCAGGATTCAGGATTCAGGATTCAGGATTCAGTTAAGAGCGGGGCTGCGGAAGCTTCGCGGTCCCAACATCATGACTGAAAGCACGGCGGCGCATTCATGAATAGTGAAGAAGTTACAAATAGTGAAGGGGGTTGCCTGAATCCATGATCCCGAATCCCGAATCCTCGGCAATCGTCTTCGCCTATCACAATGTTGGATACCGCTGTTTGTCGGTGTTGTTGGCACACGGCGTGGATGTCAAATTGGTGGTGACCCATCGCGACAATCCGCAAGAAAATATCTGGTTCGAGAGCGTGCAGCAGCTGGCCGAGTTGTACGGCATCCCGACCATCACGCCGGAGAACCCCAACGCGCCGGAGGTGGTGGCGCAGATTCAGGCCTTGCAGCCGGATTTCTTCTTCTCGTTCTATTACCGCGAGATGCTGAAAGCGCCGCTGCTGGCCATTCCGCAGCACGGTGCGCTGAACATGCACGGCTCGCTGTTGCCGAAATACCGCGGACGGGTGCCGGTGAATTGGGCGATAATCCGCGGCGAAACGGAAACGGGCAGTACCCTGCACTACATGACCGAAAAGCCGGACAACGGCGACATCGTGGCGCAGCAGGCGGTGCCGATCCTGCCCAACGACACGGCGCATGAAGTGTTTCAGAAGGTGACCGTGGCGGCGGAGATGGCGCTGAATAGCGTGCTGCCGGCGTTGCTGGCGGGACAGGCGCCGCGGATCAAACAGGATTTGAGCAGGGGCGCATACTTCGGCGGGCGCAAGGCGGAAGACGGCATCATCGACTGGACGCAATCGGCGCTGGAGATTCACAACCTGGTACGCGCCGTGGCGCCGCCGTATCCGGGTGCGATGACGCAGGTCATGGGCAAGCCGCTGCGCATCTTGCAGACGCTGGTTACAAAATGCACGGCGGCGGGAAAAGAGCAGCCCGCCTTCTATGTAAAGGAAGACAAGGCGTACGCGATCTGCGCCAGCGGCGTGCTGCGCGTGGTGCGTTTTGAACTGGACGGCGTCGAGATGAGTGCGGCGGAGTTTGCGGCAAAGTTTGGCACGGAAAAATTTGAGTTTAATTGTTAAGGAAATCAAAATGAAAAAAGTACTGATCCTGGGCGTGAACGGTTTCATCGGTCACCATCTGTCCAACCGCATCCTCGCCACCACAGACTGGGAGGTCTATGGCATGGACATGAG
>CAZSIO010000231.1:0-2185 GCA_964606865.1 uncultured Sideroxydans sp. | reverse complement strand
GTGCTGCTGCTTGCCGACAGCCTCGGCCGGCGCGAGATCATGTCCGGTTATCTGAAGGAATATGGTCTCGCGCCCGCGGTATGCGAGGACTTCGCTTCCTTCCTTGACGGCAC
Source organism: uncultured Sideroxydans sp. (assembly GCA_964606865.1). Classification (GTDB taxonomy): domain Bacteria; phylum Pseudomonadota; class Gammaproteobacteria; order Burkholderiales; family Gallionellaceae; genus Sideroxyarcus. The sequence goes on along the minus strand of CAZSIO010000231.1, from coordinate 2,072 downwards.
AGAAAAATTCATGCTCGGCGTCGCGCCGGTGCAGAGCGGCTTCGTGCTCGATCACGACCGGCTCGCCATCGTCACCGAAGGCGAACTTTACGCGCAGCAAGCACGAACACGCGCTTCCCGCGCTGCCAAGAAGAGCAATGTGGAAGGCATGTTGCGCGACCTGTCCGAGCTCAAGCCGGGAGATCCGGTGGTGCATGAGCAGCATGGCATCGCGCGGTATCGGGGGCTGGTGAACCTTGACCTCGGCGAAGGCGAGAACGAATTCCTGTTGCTGGAATATGCGGGCGAGGACAAGTTGTATGTGCCGGTGTCGCAACTGCATGTCATCAGCCGTTACAGCGGCGGCGCGGCGGAAACCGCCCCGTTGCACAAGCTGGGCAGCGGGGCGTGGGATAAAGCCAAACGCCGCGCCATGCAGCAGGTGCGCGACACCGCCGCCGAGTTGCTCAACCTCTACGCCCAGCGCGCCACGCGCAAAGGCCATGCGTTCAAACTCACCCAGCACGACTATGAAGCGTTCGCCGCCGGGTTCGGTTTTGAGGAGACCGCGGATCAAGCCGCCGCCATCGAAGCCGTGCTGCTCGATCTGCAATCCGGCAAGCCGATGGACCGGCTCATCTGCGGCGATGTCGGCTTCGGCAAAACCGAGGTGGCGCTGCGCGCCGCTTTCGTCGCCGCGATGGCGGGCAAACAGGTCGCCGTGCTGGTGCCCACCACATTGCTCGCCGAGCAACACTTTCAGAGTTTCTCTGACAGGTTCGCCGACTGGCCGATCAGAATCGCCGAGCTGTCGCGCTTCCGCTCCGGCAAGGAAGTGACGCAAGTATTGAAAGACCTGGCTGATGGCAGGCTGGACATTGTCATCGGCACGCACAAGCTGATCCAGAAAGATGTGAAATTCCACAATCTGGGTTTGGTCATCCTCGACGAGGAGCACCGCTTCGGCGTGCAGCAGAAAGAACGCCTGAAAGCCTTGCGTGCCGAGGTGGATGTACTGACCCTCACCGCCACGCCGATTCCAAGAACATTGGCGATGTCGCTGGAAGGGCTGCGCGATTTCTCGGTGATCGCCACCGCACCGCAACGCCGCCTGTCGATCAAGACCTTCGTCAGCAATTTCAGCCAGGGCGTGATCCGCGAAGCCGTGCTACGCGAATTGAAGCGCGGCGGGCAAGTGTATTTCCTGCACAACGAGGTGGACACCATCGCCAACATGCTGGAGAAACTGGAGACACTGCTGCCGGAAGCGCGCATCCGCGTGGCGCACGGCCAGATGGGCGAGCGCGATCTGGAAGCGGTGATGCGCGACTTCCACCACCAGCGCTTCAATGTGCTGCTGTGCACCACCATCATCGAGACCGGCATCGACGTGCCCACCGCCAACACCATCATCATCAACCGCGCCGACCGCTTCGGCCTTGCGCAGTTGCACCAATTGCGCGGGCGTGTCGGACGTTCGCACCACCAGGCCTATGCCTACCTGCTGGTGGACAGCCTGGACGGCCTCACCGCGCAGGCGAAGAAACGCCTGGAAGCGATCCAGGCGATGGAACAACTCGGCAGCGGCTTCTTCCTTGCCATGCACGATTTGGAGATTCGCGGCGCGGGTGAAGTGCTGGGTGAATCGCAGAGCGGCGAGATGCAGGAGATCGGCTTTTCGCTCTACAACGACATGCTGAGTGCCGCCATCTCTTCGCTCAAGGCCGGCCACGAGCCGGACATGGCGCACCCGCTGGGCGTGACCACCGAGATCAACTTGCACACACCCGCCCTGCTGCCCGGCGACTACTGCGGCGACATCCACCAGCGCCTCGTCATCTACAAACGCCTCGCGCATTGCAACACGCAGCAAGACCTGGACGACATGCAGCAGGAACTCATCGACCGCTTCGGCCTGCTGCCGGAGCCCGCGCAAACCCTGCTCGACAGCCACCGCCTGCGCATCCTGGCCAAGCCGCTAGGCATCAGCAAGGTGGACGCGTCATCGGAAGCCATCGTCATCCAGTTCGTGCCGAATCCGCCGATTGATCCGATGAAAATCATCACCCTGATCCAGAGCAAACGGCATATCA
>CAZSIO010000230.1:0-2188 GCA_964606865.1 uncultured Sideroxydans sp. | reverse complement strand
GGAGTTTGACCGCAAGGTGCTGGAGGTTTTGCGCGAGCCGCTGGAGAGCGGGCGCATCACCATCTCACGCGCCGCGCGGCGCGCCGATTTCAAGGCGCAGTTCCAGCTTGTGGCGGCGATGAACCCCTGTCCCTGCGGATACCTCGGCCACTTCAACGGCAAGTGCCGCTGCACGCCGGATCAGGTGGCGCGCTATCGCGGCAAAATTTCCGGCCCTTTGCTGGACCGCATCGACATCCAGATCGAAGTGCCCGCCGTGCCGCAGGAAGATTTGCTTAAACAATCCGATGGCGAAAGCAGTTCCGCCATTCAGGCGCGCGTCGAAGCCGCGCGGCAACGCCAACTGGCGCGCCAGAACAAGCCGAATGCACTGCTTTCGGTCACCGAGATCGAAACCTGGTGCACGCCCGATGCACAGGGCGAAGCGCTGCTGCGGCAGGCGATCACACGCCTGAATCTATCGGCGCGCGCTTACCATCGCGTGCTCAAGGTGGCGCGCACCATTGCCGATCTGGCGGGCAGCGAAAATATCCTGACCGCACATATTGCCGAAGCCGTGCAGTATCGGCGCATGGATAAGGCGTATTAGAGAAGTGCTGGTGTGGGAGCGCAATAAATTGCGCTTCCACACAAAACCATCGGCGGATGGACGATCTGGATCAGCCCACCTTTGGCAGATGTGCCAACGATTCACGGATGGCCTCTTCGGGATAGCTGAAGTCTTCCAGTTGTCCGGAGAAGTAGCGGTCGTAGGATGCCATGTCGAAATGGCCGTGCCCGGACAGATTGAAGAACAGCGTCTTGGTTTCGCCGCTCTCCTTGCAGCGCAGCGCTTCGTCGATACAGGCGCGGACGGCGTGGTTCGATTCCGGGGCGGGGATGATGCCTTCGGCGCGCGCGAACTGCACACCTGCCTCGAAGGTCGCCAATTGCGGGACGGCGACCGCCTCGATCAGCCCTTCGTGGTAGAGCTGGGACACCAGCGGCGAATCGCCGTGATAGCGCAGCCCGCCGGCGTGGATGCCGGGCGGCATGAAATCGTGTCCCAGTGTGTACATCTTCATCAGCGGGGTGAAACCGGCAGTGTCGCCGAAGTCGTAGGCATAGGCACCCTTGGTCAGCGAAGGGCAGGAAGTCGGTTCGACCGCGACCAGGCGGATATTCTTGCCGGCCGCCTTGTCGGCAAAGAACGGAAAGGCGACGCCGCCGAAGTTGGAACCGCCGCCACAGGGCGCGAAGACCATGTCCGGATAATCACCCGCCTTCTCGAACTGTTTCTTTGCTTCCAGTCCGATGATGGTCTGGTGCAGCAGCACGTGATTGAGCACCGAGCCCAGCGAGTAGTTGGTATCCGGGCGCGAGGCCGCTTCTTCCACCGCTTCCGAGATGGCCATGCCGAGCGAACCCAAATTGTTCGGGTCTTTTGCCAGCACTGCGCGGCCGGTGTTGGTCTCCATGCTCGGGCTGGCGAAAACCTGCCCGCCCCAGGTTTGCATCATCGAGCGGCGGAACGGTTTCTGGTCGTAGCTCACGCGCACCATGAAGATGCGCACTTCGAGCCCGAACATCTGCCCGGCCAGAGCGATGGATGAACCCCACTGCCCTGCTCCCGTCTCGGTGGTGAGGCGCTTGATCCCGGCCAGTTTGTTGTAATACGCCTGCGGGATGGCGGTGTTGACCTTGTGCGAACCGGCGGGCGAGACCCCTTCGTATTTGTAATAGATCTTGGCGGGCGTGCCTAGGGCGGCCTCCAGTCGGTGTGCGCGGAACAAGGGCGAGGGGCGATACATGCTCAGTGCTTCGCGTACCGGGTCAGGGATCTTGATCCAGCGCTCGGCCGAGACCTCCTGCTCGATGATGCTCATCGGAAAGATCGCTGCCAACGCTTCCGGCCCGATTGGCTTGCCGTCCGGACCCAGCGGCGGGGTCGGCGGGTTGGGCATGTCGGCGACCACGTTGTACCAGTGTGTTGGAATATCGGACTCGTCCAGCAGAAACTTGGTTTGCGGCATGTTGCTTCTCCTCACTTGAATTGTTATCGAAGAACGTCCCTCTAGCTGAGCATACTGCGGGGGCGAGTTTACCGCACGCGCGACAGGGTTGCAGGCAGGCAATCAATTGTTAAGAGATAGGCATGCGCATATAATCTGCGCATCATTCATGGAGGACAGCATGTCGAGCATTCATT
>CAZSIO010000229.1:0-2191 GCA_964606865.1 uncultured Sideroxydans sp. | reverse complement strand
CGTTCGGGCCGAGCAGGCCGAAGCATTCGCCCTTATAAATGGACAGGTCGAGGCCGTCCACCACGCGCTGCCCGGCGTAGGATTTTTGCAGGCCTTTGGCTTGAATCACTGCATTCATTGTTTAAAACCCATCAGCCACAGAGAACACAGAGACCACAGAGAAAAACCAAAACACCGATCTCTCTGTGTGCCCTGTGGCGGGATTGTTTTCTGGCTTCACAACGCCACCCCGCTGAAATGCCTTTTCACGATGTCGCGCAACTGGGTGAGACGGCCATGGAAGAAGTGGCCGCATTCGGGCAGCACCACGATGGGCAAATGTTGCGGGCGCGCCCACTCGAGGGCATCCGCCAGCGGCACCACCTCGTCCTGTTCGCCGTGGATGACCAGCGTGTCGGGCGACACCGCAGGCATGCCTGTGCTGAGCACGGTCGAAGCGGCAAACCGTCCGACCGCCGGCGCGGCGAGCACCAGATGCTGCGGCCTTAATTGTTGCGCGGCGCGCGCGGCGACATATCCGCCAAAGGAAAATCCGGAAAGAAGTAATGGCAACTCCTCGCCGAATTGTTCCCGCGCATAATGCGCGACGGCGACCATATCTTCCGTTTCGCCAGCGCCACCAGTGAATTCGCCCGCGCTCGCCCCCACGCCGCGAAAGTTGAAACGCAGGGTAACGCAACCCAGTTCGGCAAACGTTTTGGCCAGCGTCACCGCCACTTTGTTCTCCATCGTGCCACCCATGGTCGGCAGCGGATGCGCGATGACGGCAAGCGCGCGTGGCAATCGATCGGGAATATGCGCGATACCCTCAAGGTGTCCCGCCGGACCGGAGCATGAGAATTTTTGCAGGGCGATCGCCATCAGATCTTCAGGCGCTCCACGACTTTCCCGTTTTTCAGATGGGATTCGATGATCTCATCGAGGTCTTTCTCGTCCACGTAGGTGTACCAGACGCCTTCGGGATAGACCACGATCACCGGGCCGTCATCACAGCGATCCATGCAGCCCGCCGAATTGATGCGGATACGGTTCTGATGGCTGGACAGGCCCAGCGCCTTGACCTTGTCCTTCACATAGTCGCGCGCCTTTTGCGCGCCGCGGTTGTTGCAGCAATCCTCGCCATCCGGGCGTTGGTTGGTGCAGAAGAATACGTGTTTGTCGTAATACTGTGTCATCCAGCCCTCCTGTCATGATTGATGATGCGTTGGTACGCCCGGCCTGCATAGAGCCACAGCAACAGCGGAAACAGCGTGGATACAATTTGCGCCATGCCGTTGAGATTGCGCAAGTGGCCGTAGTGCCAATGATAAAGCCGCATGGCCGCGGACGGTGCATCGCTGTCCATCACCGCAAAGGCCAACAGCACATAACTCCCCGCTGCCAGGAGCATCAGCGACAGCAGCAACACCCCCCGCAAGCAGGTGCTCACACCCAGCAAGAGCAGCCCCAGCAGCAGACCCAGCATGGCCTCGCCGTTGAGCCACAACATCAGCGCCCAGGATTTGAGCAACACCGCTGCCATGATGAATTTGCCCAGTGCCACTACGCACAGGATGAGCAGCAACGCCATCACGGCATGGCGCTTGTTGCGAAACAGGGTCAGCAATAACAATCCGGTCAACCAAAGATTGAGCATCACGGCGAGGCTGCCCCAAAGGCTGAAAGGGGCGTCCGGCAGGGCCGAAAATGCCGGTGGTGCGGTGATGAACACATTGCCCAGTATCGGCAACGACGGATTGATCTGCGCAAACATCCACAACATCAGCAGTGCGAGGCCGAAATCCACCCCTGCCCCGCGCTGAAACAACTCGATGCGCCAGCGCGTGACCCGTGCAAACCAGGATTGGGGCGCGATGATGACTGCGACCAGCGCGCCGCAAAAGGCGCCCAGCGTATTGGTCAGCACATCGATGCCGGCGCTGGCGCGGGAAGGCAGAAACATCTGCGCGAATTCCATCGCCAGCGACAGGCACAAACCCGCCAACGTTGCCAGCAACACGCTGCGCATGGCGGCGCATCGCGTTTGCAGGGTCAACGCCAGCAGCAGCCCCAGCGGCCAATACGCCAACCAATTGGTCACCGCATCGAATGCCGTATAAGCCTGCGCCAGAGGCAAAGTGAGCACTTCCATGAAAGTCGGGGCGGGCGCCTGCCAGCCGGTAAACGGCGACAGGCTCGCATAGACGATCAT
>CAZSIO010000228.1:0-2194 GCA_964606865.1 uncultured Sideroxydans sp. | reverse complement strand
GGTGCTATCCATGGGTTTGATTATGGCGAAGCAGCTTCACCATGTCAAACGAAGATATGACTGATCGCTGAAAACCGTAGTTCGCACCTGTTGTTTCAAAACAATTCGACTCCGGTACCAATAATGAATACGGCCCCTTTAATTGCTCTTGCTTGAAGGGTTGGGCGTCACGGCTAGGCCTAGCCTTGGCTCCTGTCTTTATCTCCGCTAGGTGCTGTCTGTAGCCGGCTACCAGCTTCGGCGGAATGAAGACATATTTCACCAACTCCTCCAGCATCTCTGGAAAGAGGTACAGAAGTGGATTCTGTGCACTTAAATGACTCTTTGCCCGTATCGTGGCTCGCTTTCGGACTCCAAAACAAGGGTTGTGCCAGAGCAGTACTGAACGACTTGGATGCCTCCTTTCATCCAGGATTTTTTCCAGAAGCCCGTTCTGCAGCCGAAACTTATGCCGAGGTTCGGCCTTGCTACCAGCCAAGTCTGACCACGCTGCATCAAGTAGCTTCTGCTCTTCAGGCGGAAGCACTTTCCCAAAGACATTGAGAACTTGGCAATAGCGACGAATCTCCCAAACAGCCAGATCAAGGTCGATCAATATGTGGCCGTAGACGTGAAAAGGGATATCGATGTATCGGAACTCACCGACCTCCGCGAGGTGGGCAATGAACTTACGGCTTCTAGATGAAAGTTCGATCTTGAACGGCAGGGTTTCTGTGAGCGACAGCGCGAGAGCTAAATCGTGACCGACTTTGGTGGCCTTCACGCGGTTGTAGAGAAGGATAGCCTTTAGGTACTTCTCTATCGCTTGATGTGAAGCCCAAAGGAACTGTGGAAACAGTTCATAGCGACAGGCCAGGCGAGCCGCAACATAGTCCCGGTCTGCTTGGTCTCGGAACGATTGCGTACCGAACGAGTTGACAAAGCGATCCAGCTTGTCTTGCTCACTCGTGTAGGGAGCGAAGGACATTTCATCGGCCTCTATGACTGCGGGTTTGTGACGCCCAACGTAGAGCTAACCGGCGCTGCGCGGCTCTATAGCGCAGCGTCCGGTTGTGCGCCGGGTTGGGCAGCGATGGTTAGATACGGTTCTTTTCAACAAGCCTCCGATAATGCTCACCCAGAGCTGTAAGTCTGCAAGACTTGCTCTCCATCGCAGCGTTCCACATGTGCGGTGCGTTCACTGGTACAAGTAAATTAAGCCGGTTGTACCTTTGCAGAATTGCGAACGTTCTTGTATTTTCAGAATTCGGAGCAGGCATGCCTGAATCTCGCCCCTTCATTTCCGGCTCGTAAGTCGGGTCTAGGGGGAACTCAAATCCTGGAGAAGGGAAAAACTCTGTGATTCTTTGCAACTCCGAAGTGGGAATCGGAGGAGCCACCTTCCTTAAGGAAACAAACTGCTTTACGTTCGTTTTAAAGACCGGTCTCTGCTCCCAGGCACCGAGTGATTGGTCTATGTGGGCGTAGACACTACCGGGTGTTATGTCACCGGTGAGATTCGCTGCGCCTCCATTGAGCGCATCGACGAAGAGGGTGGTAAAGACGCCTCTTCCATTCTCTTCCGTTGCATACTGATCTTTCGTTGAGGCGGTGAGAACGGTTAGCCCCTCTGCCAATGAGGCTAGCTGATCAGCGGAAGGCGCGCTCCCTGCAATTCCTGAGTGGCAACTATCCAACACGATAACTTTGTTCTTGGCTGGCGAACTGTTCGCCAATATCAATATTTCAGACAGCGAAACACCTTCGTCACCGCGCCGTGAGTCAGTGGCAAGAAGGTATCCGCCGGTCGCCTCAATATGACCGTGGCCTGCGAAATAAAACAAAGCAATTTCAGCTTCAGTCTTGAACAGTTTCTCAATGTGATCTTTCAGGTCGCCACGATCTACGCGATCACTCGGTCCCGTGCCCGTAAGTAGGACACAGTCAAAATTCACTGCGCCACCATCGTGTCGAGCCAATACAGCTTTGACCGCATGCGCATCATCAACGCAACCGAATAGTGGACTGCCATGTTGGTAGTAGTTAATGCCGACAATTAGTGCAATTCGCATAGTTTTTGCCTTATGTCGGTTAGAGGCTATCGATGAATTTCTCGGTTGCCGGCCATGTCCACACTACTGTATTGACACCAACAAGATTTGTTCGGTCGTCTTTGTACGCCCAAATTCCAAGAACTTTTTTCTTTTCTTCTCGC
>CAZSIO010000227.1:0-2197 GCA_964606865.1 uncultured Sideroxydans sp. | reverse complement strand
GAACAGACTATCGAAATCCTGAAGGGATTGAAGTCGCGCTTCGAGGATCACCACAGCATCAAGTTCAGCGCCGCCGCGATCACCAGCGCCGCCGAGCTGTCGGCGCGCTTCATCAACGACCGCCACTTGCCCGACAAGGCGATCGACGTGCTGGACGAAGCCGGCGCGGCGCAGCGCATCCTGCCCAAGTCAAAGCAGAAAAAAGTGGTGGGCAAACACGAGATCGAGGAAATCATCGCCAAGATCGCGCGCATCCCGACGCGCACCGTGTCGCACGACGACCGCAACACCCTGAAGAACCTGGATCGCGACCTGAAAGCCACTGTGTTTGGCCAGGACAAGGCCATCGACGCCATTGCTCGCGCCATCAAGATGTCGCGCAGCGGTCTCGGCAATCCGCAAAAACCCATCGGCAGCTTTTTATTTTCCGGCCCGACCGGCGTCGGCAAGACCGAAGTGGCGCGACAGCTCGCTTACAGCATGGGTATGCCGCTGCACCGCTTCGACATGTCCGAATACATGGAACGCCATGCCGTGTCGCGCCTGATCGGTGCGCCGCCCGGCTATGTCGGTTTCGACCAAGGCGGTTTGCTCACTGAAGCCATCAGCAAGCAGCCGCACAGCGTGCTGTTGCTGGACGAGATCGAGAAAGCGCACCCGGACATCTTCAACATCCTGCTGCAGGTGATGGACCACGGCACGCTCACCGACAACAACGGGCGCAAGGCCGATTTCCGCAACGTGGTCATCATCATGACCACCAACGCGGGCGCGGAAGCGCTGAACAAGACACAGATCGGCTTCACCAAGAACGACTCGGCCGGTGATGAGTTGGCTGACATCAAGAAGATGTTCACGCCGGAGTTCCGCAACCGTCTGGATGCCATCATCTCCTTCTCCTCGCTGTCGAAGGACGTCATCCTGCGCGTGGTGGACAAGTTCCTGATGCAGCTTGAAGAGCAGTTGCACGAGAAGAAAGTGGAAGCCGACTTCACCGCAGCGCTCAAGGATCACCTCGCCGAACACGGTTTCGACCCGCTGATGGGCGCCCGCCCGATGGCGCGCCTGATCCAGGACACCATCCGCTCCGCATTGGCCGACGAACTGCTGTTCGGCAAGCTGGCAAACGGCGGCAAGGTTACCGTCGATGTGAAGGATGGCAAGGTGAGCCTGGAGTTTGAGGATGAGGCGGTTATAGCCTGACTTTCATCCTCTTGCCCGCTGTATCTACCAGAGATACACTGCGCGCATGATCAAAACCTTCCGCCATAAAGGCCTTGAGTTGTTTTTCAACACTGGCAGCAAAGCAGGCATTCAACCCGCCCACGCGGCCAAACTCAGGCGCCAATTGGCAATGCTGGACGCCGCTTCAACACCAGACGATATGGACAAACCCGGTTGGCGGTTTCATGCCTTGAGCGGCAAATTTTCCGGCCACTGGTCCATCCGGGTAAATGGCAATTGGCGCCTGACGTTTGCATTTGAAGGCGAAGATGCTGTTTTGGCGGATTATCAGGACTACCACTGATTGGAGGACATAATGAGTCGAATGCACAACCCGCCGCACCCCGGCGAAATCATTAAAGAAGATGTACTGCCGGAGCTTGGCATAACCGTTACCGAAGCTTCGTTGCAACTCGGCGTATCGCGCGTGCAACTTTCCCGCTTCATCAACGGTCGCGCAGGTGTCTCGGCCGACCTCGCCATCCGCTTGGCTATGTGGTTGGGCGGCAATGCTCAAACATGGCTGCGGATGCAAGCCGATTACGATCTTTGGCAAGCCGAGCATTCAGGCCGCAAACTGCCCAAGATTGAACGAGTGGCAGCGTAATCAATGACACTTCTGATTCATTATTTCATCTGCTCCGCGCTGATCGTCGGCGACAGGGTCGCTGTCAACAGCCTCAAGCAGGTGCGGCAATTCCGGAAAGAGTTTGTCCCTGCATAAATCCCGCTACCGTGGGCGCTTCGCTCCCTCCCCCACCGGCCCGCTGCACTTCGGCTCACTCGTCGCCGCTGTCGGCAGCTATCTCGACGCAAGACATCATCACGGCATCTGGCTGGTACGTATGGAAGACCTCGATACGCCGCGCTGCGTGCCGGGTGCCGCGGATGACATCCTGCGCACGCTGGCTGCCTTCGGGCTGCATTCCGACGAGCCGGTCATCTACCAGAGTCAGCGCACGGCCGCATATGA
>CAZSIO010000226.1:0-2200 GCA_964606865.1 uncultured Sideroxydans sp. | reverse complement strand
AATCTTTGTCTGATTCCAGGAGAAAGGACTTTTTCCAGAAAGGGTGGTCCATCCAGCTGCCGCACAGCTCCTGAATGTACATGCCGATACGGACATCGCTTACCGGAATTTTTTTATGCATGTGAACTTGGGTCGGGTTGCGTGTGAATTCGTTCCAAATTCTACCCCAAACCCGGATCGCCGCAGTGGATGATGTCGCCCGTGATCGTCGAACTCCGACTAATGCTCTTGGTGCCTGTCGTTGTCCCCGGTCCAGAGCTGGTGCGCGTCGAGCTGTAGCCGGTAGCGCGCCTCGTTGGCGTCCAGTCGCGCCGTGTTCTCGGCCAGTGCGGCCTCCAGAGATTGGCGGCGGGCAATCAGCGTGGCGTCCAGGCTGCTCTCGCCGAGGCTGTAGGCGCGGGCGACCAGTTCCGCGTTCTGATGCAGGGCTGAGGACGCATCGCGGGCCTGTTGCCAGATTTGAAAGGTGCTGACCGCGCGCGTGTAGGCGCTGAAAATATCGCCTTCAAGTCGGATGCGCAGAGCCTGTTCCCGGTCTGCGGCGATCACGGCGGTGTGTGAGGCGCTGTCGGCACTGGCCGAACGGGCGCTGTATCCCAGGGGGATCGAAAAGTAGATGCCCCTATCTTTTGCCTGTTGTTCAGTTGCGATGCATAACGCAGGCCGAGAGTGGGGTCGGGCAGGCGGTCGGCGCTGGCGCGTGCGGCCAGCCGATTCTGGAAGACGGCTTCCGACTTGGCCAGACCGAGTTCGTGGTTGTGTTCAAGCACGGCACCGCGCCAAAACGACAGCGGTTGTTCGATTGACTGCGGTTCGACCGGCGTGATCGCGGCGGGAAGCTTGATGGCTTTGAATTGGCGCTGCAATTGATCGGCGGCCAGTTCGGTACGCAATTGTGCCTGCCGCAGGGAGACGCCGGACATCGCGGCGGCGGCATTGATCTGGTTCAGTTCCATGCGCGGTGCATCTCCCGCCCGGATGCGTTTTTCGGTGATGGTCGCCTGCTGCCGGAGAATTTCCACCTGCTGCTGCCATTGTGCCGCCTGTGCCTGTTCACGCTGCCAGTCGAACCAGAGTTGCAGCAACAGGCGCGAGGTTTCGTGGCGCGCATCGCCCAATTTGTTCCGTCCGCGCTCGACACCGGCTTCGCCGATCTCGCTGTCGATCCACATCTTGTTGGGCAGCCGGAACGGGCGTTCAATCGCGACTTCCCAGTCGCGATAATCCACATCGTCGCCGTTTTCCAGCAGCCGGTCGCGGTACAGTGCGCCGTGCACGGTGAATTCGTAGTCGCCGCTCTCGCGTTTGCGTTGTTCGCTGTGTTCGATCTGCAATTGCGATCGGGCGTTGAGTACGCTGACATGTTCGTCCAAGGCGCGATCCACCTGGATGTGCGGCGGCAGATCGGCTGTGGCATGGGCCAGCAGGGCGGGCAGGTACAACAGGATGACGGAAAGCAGGGTACGCATTACGCTCATGCCAGTCTCCCGAATTCAAGCACCGGTACCAGCCAGTAGGCGATCTCGTGATTCGGCTCGGCCAGTTTCAGATGGGCGATGAGTTGATGCGCGTCGTCCAGATTCATCACGCTGTCGATCTGTACCCGCTGCGAACGGCCGCGCACCTGTTCCAGCATACTGGGCAGTTTCTCCCTCTGGCTGCCGCCTTCGATGTGATTGACCGAGAACCCGCGTACCCAGTCTGGGTGGGACAGCAATTCGTCAACCAGACGCTCTTCCAGAGACTTGTGACAAACCAGGGTCAGGCAGCAATTCATTTCCTTCATACGGACACCTTTGTTTTTTCCAGGCCGAAGCGACGGTACAGGATCGGCAGCATAATCAGCGTAAGCAAAGTCGAACTGATCAGTCCGCCGGTGACCACGATGGCCAGCGGTTTCTGGATCTCGGAACCAGGGCCGGTGGCGAACAACACCGGCAACAGGCCGAACGCGGTGATGCTGGCGGTCATCAGCACCGGACGCAGACGGCGTTTGGCCCCCTCGAACACCACCTGTGCCAGTTCCAGCCCTTCATCGTGCAACTGGTTGAAATAGGAGACCATCACCACGCCGTTCAAGACTGCTATGCCGAGCAGGGCGATGAAGCCGACCGAGGCCGGGACGGACAGATATTCGCCGCTGATCCACAGCGCGAACACACCGCCGATCAGCGCGAACGGAATGTTGGTCAGCACTAGT
>CAZSIO010000225.1:0-2207 GCA_964606865.1 uncultured Sideroxydans sp. | reverse complement strand
CCTGATGCAGCAGATGACCGCTCGCCGCCAGCGCCTGTAGCACGATGTCGTTGGCCTTCCACACGAACACGCCGGCCAGCGGCACACCACCCACCGGCGGTGTGGTCGAGATGAACTTGCCGTCGTCGCCCACCGGATTATCGACCGGCAGGTTGTATTGCCGCCCCACCACATAGTCATCCACGCCGTGCGCCGGGGCGGTGTGCACCAGTCCGGTACCGGAATCTGCAGTCACATGCTCACCACAAATAATTGGGATGATGCGATCATAGAATGGGTGCTTTAAGGGTAACAACTCAAGCTGTCGCCCCTGAACAATCGTGGGCTGTATTTCCCAAGTTGAAAGCTGGTATTTCCGCTTTAGCCCGTGCGAGAACAATTGCTCCATTTCCGCAAGGCTCAGGCTGTTAGCTGCAAGGCCGTGAAGAGGGTTGGCTAATTGGCACTGCAATATCAAATAGCCCTTTTCAGTATTTACTAGGCTATACCCCATATCCGGATGCACGCTCACCGCCTGGTTGGCCGGCAGCGTCCACGGCGTAGTGGTCCAGATCACCGCATACACTTTCGCGTCGCCGGGCAATGACACGCCAAAAGCCTTGCCCACCGCCTCGACATCCTTCACCCCGAAACCGACGTCGATGGCCTGCGAGACTTTGTCTTCATATTCCACTTCCGCTTCGGCCAGCGCGCTCTGGCAATCCAGACACCAGTTCACCGGCTTGCGCCCCTGATACAGATAGCCCTGTTCCTGAATCTTGCCGAGCGCGCGGATGATGTCCGCCTCGGTCTGAAAATCCATGGTCAGGTACGGCTTATCCCAATCGCCCAGCACGCCGAGCCGGATGAAATCCTTTTTCTGCCGCTCGATCTGTTCTTTCGCGTAGGCACGGCACAGCTCGCGGAACTGCGAAGCGGGAATCGCCTTGCCGTGTTTCTTCTCCACCTGCAATTCGATCGGCAGGCCGTGGCAATCCCAGCCCGGCACATACGGCGCGTCAAAGCCGGAGAGGGTCTTGCTCTTGATGATGATGTCCTTCAGCACCTTGTTCACGGCATGACCGATATGGATGTCGCCGTTGGCGTAGGGCGGGCCGTCGTGCAGGATGAATTGCGGGCGGCCCTTGGCGGCGGCGCGGATGCGCTGGTAGCGCTGCTGCGCCTGCCATTGCGCCAGCATCTGCGGCTCGCGTTTGGCCAGATCGCCGCGCATGGGGAACGGAGTATCGGGCAGATTCAGCGGATATTTTTTCTTGTCTTCACTCATGTTTTTCTCGAAACAAAATTCATTCAATAAATTTTACTGTGACGTCATTCCCGCGAAGGCGGGAATCCAATGTTCTTTTCAAAAGGCAGTTTGGTTTTGAACCGCTTCGCGGGATTATTTAATCACCTGGATTCCCGCCTGCGCGGGAATGACGGCATTCTTCATTCATGTTCGGCGAACCACTGTTTTGCGTTATCAACATCCCGCGCGATCTGCCGCGTCAACGCAGCCAGGTCGGGATACTTTTCTTCGTCGCGCAACTTGTGCAGGAATTCGACGCGCAGGTGCTTGCCGTAGATCTGCTGCGCGAACTCGAACAGATGCACTTCCAGCACGTGCCGCGCATCGTGATGCACGGTCGGCCGCACGCCGAGGCTGGCGACGCCCTGCAACACGCCGATGCCGTCCGAGTGCGCTTCGACCACATAGATGCCCGTGAGCGGCGGCAGATTGTGTTTCATCTGCACGTTCGCGGTGGGAAAGCCGAGCTTGCGTCCCATGCCGTCGCCGTGCACCACGCGCCCGCTGATGCTGTACGGTCGCCCCAGGTAATCGCGCGCCACGTCCAGCTTTCCCTCCGACAAGGCGGCACGAATGGCCGTGCTGGAGATGCGCACGCCGTCGTGCAGCACGCTGTGCACCGCCGCCACCTCGAAACCGCGCTGCGCGCCGATCTGCTGCATCAGCGAAAAATCGCCGCTGCGCCCGCTACCGAAGCGGAAATCATCGCCGATCAGCACGTATTTCGCGCGCAAGTCGTCATGCAGCGCATGAATAAACTCATCGGCCGTCTTGCGCGCGAACATTGTATTGAAACGGCAGACATGCACCCGGTCGATCCCCGCCGCGCGGAACAGTTCCAGTTTTTCGCGCAGGCTGGTCAAGCGCACCGGCGCCTGTTGCGGCGTAAAGAATTCGCGCGGATGCGGCTCGAAAGTCA
>CAZSIO010000224.1:0-2214 GCA_964606865.1 uncultured Sideroxydans sp. | reverse complement strand
CGTGATCGCACCGCCCTGTTTGGTGAATGGGAAGCGCGCAAGAGTACACAGTGGATGACGCTGCTCGGCGCGCGTGTCGAGCAGGTCAAGATGAATGCCGGTGATGTGGTGGGTTACAACCCCGCCAACCTGATGAGCAACCAAGCGCGTGATGCCAATGCCTTCAATGCCCTTGACCGCCAGAAGACCGACAACAACCTGGATCTGACGGCGCTGGCGCGCTACACACCCGGCAGCAATGGTGATGTCGAGTTTGGTTATTCCCGCAAGGTGCGTTCGCCCAATGTCTATGAGCGCTACACCTGGTCCACCTGGCAGATGGCCGCGCTGATGAATAACTTCGTCGGCGACGGCAACGGCTATCTGGGCGATGTCGATCTGAAACCGGAGAAAGCCGATACCTTGTCCGCCACTTTTGACTGGCATGCCGCTGACCGCAGTTGGGAGTTCAAGGCCACGCCTTATTACAGCAAGGTCGCGGATTACATCGATGCGGTGCAGTGGGATGCCACGAATAACATTCCGGCGGCAACGCCGGTGACGGGCAAGTTCAGCGTGCTCAAATACGTCAACCAGTCGGCGCGCCTGTATGGCCTCGATCTTTCCGGCCATCTGATGCTGGCTGAAAGCGGCTGGGGCGAGTGGGGGATGAAGGGTTTGCTCAACTACACCAACGGCAAGAACGAGGACACCGGCGATGAGCTGTACAACATCATGCCACTCAACGCCAGGGTGGCATTGACCCAGAAGCTGGGCGGCTGGAACAACAGCGCGGAGCTGGTGCTGGTCCAGACCAAGGAGGGTGTCTCCGACATGCGCAACGAAATCAAGACGCCGGGCTACGGACTCTTCAATCTGCGCGGCAGTTATGCGTGGAAACAGATGAGCGTCGATTTCGGTGTCGAGAATCTATTCAACAAGTTCTACTACCTGCCGACCGGCGGCGCCTATACCGGTCAGGGTACGACCATGGCCAATCCGGCACTGCCCAATTACCCGCAATGGGGCACAGCCGTGCCGGGCATGGGGCGTTCGCTCTATACCGGGGTGAGCTACAAGTTCTGATCAGGGGGTGACCACGGTCGGATGAGGTTGGCCGTGATCGCTTTTCAAGCGTCTGAAAAGGACTAGAATGGCACGCGCCGCCGTTTGAACTGTGGCGCGTTTTTTTATCTTGAGAAGGAGTGGATCATGAAAAAATATATATGGGCTGGGTTGGCGGCAGTGTTGATCTCGTTGTCGGCGCAGGCTGCCGATGTGAAGGTGAGCGATGCCTGGTCGCGCGCCACCGCACCGGGGCAGGATGCCGGCATGCTGCAGGCAGTCATCACCAGCAAGAAAGCGGCGACACTGGTGGGCGCTTCGAGCAAGGCGTGCGCATCGGTCGAGCTGCACAGCATGGTTACCGAGGGCGGCATGATGAAGATGCGCCAGGTCGAGTCGATCGATCTGCCGGCGGGGGAGGCGGTTGATCTCGGTGCCAAGGGCTACCACCTGATGCTGATCGGCCTCAAGAAACCGCTCAAGGAAGGCAAGAAAGTCGCAGTCACACTGCAACTGCGCCAGGCCGACGGCAAGATGAAAAAGGTCAAGGTCAGCGCCAAGGTCAGGGGAATGACGGACAGTAAAACGCAGGCCAAACACGAGCACATGGAGCAGCACGAGGAGATGATGCAGCATGAACACATGGATACGCATGAGAAGATGCGGCGTTGAAACGTCGACGCGCACCGCATTGACCGGCTTGCTGCTGGGATTGCTGGCCTTGCCGCCGGCGTGGGCGAGCAATGATGTGATCGTGGATAAGGCATGGGTGCGCGAAAGCGTGCCGGGACAGACCGCCGCCACAGTGCAGTTGAATCTGTCGGTCAATCGCGCGACGCGGCTGCTCGGCGTGAGCAGCCCGCTGGCCGCCGACGGGGAGATTGTGCGGGTCGAGCGCCGGGGCGGGACGATGCAGACGCACACCCTGCCGAACTTGAGGCTGGCCGCGCGCAGCACGGTTATTTTTGGCGTGCATGGACTGTATCTGATGTTGCGCGGACTGAAACAACCGCTCAACACGGGCGAGCGGGTGCCGGTCAGTTTGCTGTTGGAAGTCGGCGGCAAGCGCCAAACGGTGGAGGTGAGTGCGGAGGTGCGCGCGCTGGAATTAAGCTACAAGCACTACAACGATCCGGCCGTGATGGATCATCGTTAGCATGGCGGGTTGGC
>CAZSIO010000223.1:0-2214 GCA_964606865.1 uncultured Sideroxydans sp. | reverse complement strand
GCAAGCTTGTGCAGATTGACCCGGCGCGCTTCGATGGCAGCGATCTCCGCCTGTTTTTCAGGGGTCAGATGATCGGTGTTTTTCGGTTGCGCGGCGGTGGCTTGGGCTTTGGCGCGCTCGATCGCCGCATCGATGCGCATTTGCTGCGTGTCATCGACCGAAACGGCGGGTGCGGACAGCGCGGCGGCTGCCTTGGCCGCGTTCTCGCGTTCCTTTTGCGCCAGCCGGTCGGCCTTTTCCTGTTTTTCTCGCTCGATGCGCAGTTGGTGGAATTCGTGGCGTTCGCGCGCCTGATCGGCGGCGCGTTTCTCCTGGTCGCGCGCGCGAATCTCGCTCTTGGCGTAACGGTAAAAATGCACCAGCGGAATGCTGCTGGGGCAGACGTAGGCGCAGGCGCCGCATTCGATGCAGTCGAACAGATTCCATTCCTGCGCCTTGCCGAAATTGTTCGACTGGGCAAACCAGTACAGATCCTGCGGTTGCAGTTCTGCCGGACACACCTGCGCGCAGCGCGTGCAGCGAATGCAGGGTAGCGGTGCCGGCTTGGGCGGGAACAGCGCATCGCTCGCGGCGATCACGCAATTGCTGGCCTTGACCAGCGGCACGTCGGCGGCGGGCAATTCCAGCCCCATCATCGGCCCGCCCATGAGGTAGCGGTCGGTGTCCGGCAGTGCTTTGCTCAATTGCACCAGTTCGGCAAAGCGGGTGCCGACCAGCGCTTCGTAGTTGCGCGGATGCGCGACATTGCCGGTGACAGTGACGATGCGGGAAAGCAGAGGCTCGCCGTCGTCGCAGGCGCGCTTGATCGCGCAGGCGGTGCCGACGTTGAAACACTGCACCCCGATGTCGGTCGGCAATTTGCCGGAAGGAACTTCGAGACCGGTCAATATCTTGATCAGCTGCTTGGCGCTGCCGCTCGGATACAGGGTAGGTATGGTGACCACCTCGAACGGCAGGCCGCTTACCTGCACCGCCTGCTGCATGGCGGCAATCGCTTCAGGTTTGTTGTCCTCAATGCCGATGAGCACTGCGCGCGCATCCAGCGCATGGCGCAGGATTTCCACACCGCGCACGATCTCGTCCGCGCGTTCGCGCATCAGCATATCGTCGCAGCTGATGTAAGGCTCGCACTCCGCGCCGTTCAGGATCAGCGTCTCGACCGGAATGGCGTGGCGCAGTTTCATGTCGCTGGGGAAGGCCGCGCCGCCGAGACCGACGATACCGTGCGCGCGCAGATGTGACTGCAATTCGGTGCCGGATAAGGCACGGTAATCGACAGGATCACGCGCGGCCCATTCGTCCTTGCCATCCACGGCGAGGGTAATGCACAGTTCCGGCAAAGCAGAAGGATGCGCCACCTGCTGCAACGCGATGGCGCTGATGGTGCCCGAGGTGGGGGCATGAATAGCCGCCGAAAAACCACCCACCGGCGCGCCGATCAGCTGCCCTTTCAATACGCGCTCGCCTACCTGCACCACCGGTTTTGCCGCCTCGCCCGCGTGCTGGCGCAAAGAGATGACCAATGTTGCCGGTAACGGCGCGCGTGTAATCGGTTGCGCGGTCGATTGCGTTTTATTGCCGGGCGGATGGATGCCGCCATGGAAAGTGAAGAGTTGCCTCATGCCGCGACCCTTAACGGAATGACCGGATATTTCCATTTCCAGTTGGTCGGCTTTTCCGGGATCGGTTGCATGCTGATGCAATCCACCGGGCAGGGGGCGACACACAACTCGCAGCCGGTGCACTCGGCGGCGATGATGGTGTGCATCTGCTTCGCCGCGCCGGCGATGGCATCGACCGGGCAAGCCTGGATGCACAACGTGCAGCCGATGCAGGTGCTCTCATCGATGAAGGCGACCGCCTTGGCGCGGGGCTGGCGGTCGGCGCCGAACGGTTTTGGCTCCACGCCGAGCAGTTCCGCCAGTTTCTTGATGCCTTCCTCGCCGCCGGGCGGGCACAGGTTGATGTCGGCCCCGCCTTTGGCAATCGCTTCCGCGTAAGGCTTGCAGCCGGGATAGCCGCACTGGCCGCACTGGGTTTGCGGCAGCACCGCGTCGATCTTTTCCACCAGCGGGTTGCCCTCGACGCGGAAGCGGATCGCCGCATAGCCGAGCACCACGCCCAGCACCACGGCGATGGCGACCATCACCCATAGCGCGGTGATCATTTCACCAGACCCGAGAAACCCATGAAGGCCAGACTCATCAACCCCGC
>CAZSIO010000222.1:0-2230 GCA_964606865.1 uncultured Sideroxydans sp. | reverse complement strand
GGTCGGGATGCACGATGCCGAGCGCGACCAAGCCGTAGATCGGCTCTTGCGAATCAATGGAATGGCCGCCGGCAATCGGGATGCCGGCATCGCGACACACCGCTTCGCCGCCTTGCAGGATCGAACGGATGATATCCGGCGACAGCTTGTCGATGGGCATGCCGACGATGGCCAGCGCCATGATCGGCGTGCCGCCCATGGCGTAGATGTCGGAGAGGGCATTGGTCGCCGCGATACGCCCAAAGTCGAACGGATCGTCCACGATGGGCATGAAGAAATCGGTGGTGGCGATGATCGCCTGCTCATCATTCAGGCGATAGACCGCCGCATCGTCGCTGGTTTCCGTCCCCACCATCAAATCCGGGAACGGCAGTTTCTGCCTGGCTTCGCCCAGTATCTCGCGCAACAAAGCCGGTGCGATTTTGCAGCCGCATCCGCCGCCGTGCGACAATCGGGTCAATTTTATTTCGGACATTTTTTCACTCGCCACTCATGTTATTCAGAACCGCGAACCTATCACAGCTTGGCCAGTTTGACGAAATCATCGACGTGCGCACGCCCGCCGAGTTCGCCGACGACCATATTCCCGGCGCGATCAACTGTCCGGTGCTGTCGGATGAAGAGCGCGTCACGGTCGGCACATTATACAAACAGGTATCGCCGTTCGAAGCGCGCAAGGTCGGCGCGGCGCTGGTGGCGAAGAACATCGCCCATCATCTCGAGACGTGTTTCCGCGACCATCCGAAATCCTGGAAACCGCTGATCTACTGCTGGCGCGGCGGCCAGCGCAGCGGCGCGATGAGCATCATCCTCGCGCAGGTGGGCTGGGCGGCACACAAGCTGGAAGGCGGCTACAAGACTTACCGGCACGAGGTGCTGGAACAACTGGAACAACTGCCCGCCACGCTGACCTTCCGCGTGATTTGCGGCGCCACCGGCAGTGGCAAGACCCGTTTGCTCGATGCCCTGGCGGCGGAAGGGGCGCAAGTGCTCGATCTGGAAACCCTGGCGCGGCATCGCGGCTCGGTGCTGGGACAATGGGACGAGGCGCAACCGTCGCAGCGCTGGTTCGACACCTGTCTGTGGCAAACCCTGCGCGGATTCGACTCCGCGCGCCCGGTCTTTGTTGAGGCCGAAAGCAACCGCATCGGCCGCGTCGGCCTGCCGCCCGGGCTGGTGAACGCAATGCATCACAGTGCGTGCGTGTTGCTCGACACCGCGCGCGAGGCGCGTATCGCGCTGTTGCAGGAAGAGTATCGGCACTTCCTCGATACGCCCGACACGCTGATCGAACGCCTGCAGGCGTTGCATACTTTCCACGGTACGAAGCGCCTGCAACACTGGGAAGGACTGGTCCGGGACGGTTCATTTCACACGCTGGTGGACGAATTGCTGGCGCTGCATTACGACCCGGGCTATCTGCGCTCGCAAGCGAATCACTTCGTCGAACTGCCCCAGGCAAAATCGATTGCGTTAAGCGATGCGGCGCCGGAAAAGATGCGCGCAATTGCGAGCGGTTTGCTTCAGGAAGAAACCGGCACCCGCGGCGCGAGCGCGCAGAGCAATTCGTAGCTGATGGTGCCGGCGGCGCGCGCCACGTCATCCACCGGCATGCCCTCGCCCCACAACACCACGCGGCTGCCAATCTGCACGTTGGGCAACTCGCTTAGGTCCGCCGCCAGCATATCCATCGACACCCGTCCCAGTGTGCGAGTGCGCTGCCCATCAACCAGAATGGGCGTGCCGGTCGGCGCATGACGCGGATAGCCGTCGGCATAGCCACAGGCCACGGTGCCAACGCGCATCGGATGCGCGGCACGGAAGATTGCGCCGTAGCCGACCGTCTCGCCCGCTTTCAGGTTCTGGATCGAGATGATCTCGCTGCTCAAGGTCATCACCGGGCGCAAGCCCAGTTGCTGCGCGCTGGTATCGTCAAACGGCGAACTGCCGTAGAGCATGATGCCGGGACGCACCCAGTCGCCGTGCGCCTGCGGATGACGCAACAGGGCGGCGGAATTGGCGAGCGAGCGCGGCAAGCGGTAAGGTGCGGCCAATTGTTCGAACAGGGCTTGTTGTTGCGCGATACCCGCTGCTTCATCTGCCTGGGCGAAGTGAGTCATCAGCGTGACCTCGCGCACCGCACGATGCGCTTTCAATTTCTCCAGCACGGCGGGGTATTCGGCGGGGGAAAAACCGAGCCGGTTCATCCCGCTGTTGAGCTTGAGCCAGA
>CAZSIO010000221.1:0-2231 GCA_964606865.1 uncultured Sideroxydans sp. | reverse complement strand
AGGCCTGCATCGCGGGGCCGCCCTTGTCCTCGTATTCACCGCGGCTGGCGCGGTCGGAAACGGTAAGAATGCCGATGCGTGCAATGCTCATTGCTTTACTCCGTTTCTAAATCCACGAATGTGCGGGATGGACTAGTTCTTTGTGCCCACGCGGAAGATTGCATGTGGGAGCCCGGTTTACCGGGCGATTCTCTGATCAAACCGCCATCGCCCGGTAAACCGGGCTTCCACACACAATATTATTTCACGCTAACAAGATTATTCCCTGAATCCGATCTCGTCCTGGAACACTGTACCATCCAGCAATTGCACAGTCACCTGCGCGCCGGCGGCAAGACCTGTGCTGGCTGCGGGCACGATCATCAGGCCGTCGGCCCTGGCCATCGACAACAGCACGCCGCTGCTCTGCGTGCCGGTGGCGCTGGCGGAATAACCTGCTTCGTCACGGGCAAGCTGCACCCGCACGAACTCGGTGCGCCCCGGCTGATGTTTGATCGGATTGGCAAGCCGTGCCGAGAGGGTGCGCCGGTACAGGCGCATGTTGCCCATCATGCAACGCAGAGCCGGCGCGACGAATTCTTCCACACACACCATGCTGGAGACCGGATTCCCAGGTAGTCCAAATACCGCCGTCTTGTCTGTCATGCCGAACGCCAGCGGATGCCCCGGTTTCATCGCCACGCGCCAAAACTTCATCTGCACGCCGAGCTTCTCGATGGTCGGGCGCACGTAATCATGCACGCCGACCGAGGTGCCGCCGGACACCAGCAGCACATCGTATTCCAGCCCGCGCCTGAGGTACTGCTCCAGCTCGGCCGGATCGTCGCGCGCGATGCCGAGCAGCACCGGCTCGATCCCGAGCGCCTGCACCTGCGCCATCAGCGCATGGCTGTTGGAATCGGGGATCTTGTTCGGATCGACTGGCTCGTCCATGCCTTCCAGTTCGTTGCCGGTGGAAAGAATTGCCACGCGCGGGCGGCGGAACACCGCGAACTGCGCCGCCTTGACGGTGGCCAGCACGCCGATCACGCCCGGCGTGATTTCCGTGCCCACGGTCAGCACCACGTCGCCGTCGCGCATGTTCTCGCCTAGCGGACGCACATCATTTTTGGGTTTAACCGGTTTGTTGATCTGCACCCGGTTGGCGGAAACCTCCTGTGTGTCCTCGGCGCGTATCACCGCATCCGCGCCCGGCGGCACCGGTGCACCGGTCATGATGCGCGCGCACTGGCCGGCGGCAACGGTCTGGGTCGGCAGGTCGCCGGCCTTGATGTCCTCGATGATCGCAAGTTGCGCGGGCGCATTCACCACATCGGCACTACGCAGCGCAAAACCGTCCATCGCCGACACGTCAAACGGCGGCAGGTCGCGGTTGGCGCGGATCTCCTGCGCCAGCACGCGCCCCAGCGACTGCTCCAGCCCGACCGTCTCAGTTTCGAGTCTTGTTATCGAGTCCAGAACCAGCCGTTGTGCATCGCTTACTGCCAAATGTCCCATTTCGAATCACCCTTCATTGACGGAATTGCAATGTGTCGCGATGGGCCTTGATCGCAGCCAATACGATCGGCCTGATCTCATCGCCCCGCCCCGCATCGATATGCGCCAGCAACTGGAGGCGCATGCGCGGTTCCCAGAAATTCCGCAAATGGCCGGCGATGCCCAGCAGCGCCTCGTCCCGCTCCGGCATCGCCGCAAAGAAATCGCCGATCCGGTTCGCCATGCGGATCAAATTCTGCATATCCATCGTTAACTTGCCCCCTTGATTCTCTCGCCATGCGCATAAGCGACGAATTCATTGCCGCGCGCGAAACCGAGCAGCGTCATGTTCAGCATCTGTGCGGTCGTGACAGCCAGCGCCGTCGGCGCGGAGATCGCCACCAGGCTGGCGATGCCGACCGTCGCGGCTTTCTGCACCATCTCGACACTGGCGCGGCTGGTGATGAGCAGGAACCCGCCGGCAAAATCCGCCTGCCGTTGCGCCAGCTTGCCGATCAATTTATCCAGCGCATTATGCCGGCCGGCATCCTCGCACACCTGTTGCAGCATGCCATCCGGCGTGCTCCATGCCGCCGCATGCGTGGCCCCGGTCAGGCGATTGAGCGGTTGCAAAGCCGCCAGTTGCTGCAAGGCGCGGTGCAGGGCCGCGATGGCAAACGGCTGGCCGCCAGGCACGGCAGGCAATTCGCGCATCACCTGCGCCAGGCTTTCCAGACCGCACAGCCCGCATCCGG
>CAZSIO010000220.1:0-2247 GCA_964606865.1 uncultured Sideroxydans sp. | reverse complement strand
GGGATATTTTTTCAGCTCTTTGTCGATGAGCGTCTGAATTGGTTGGGATAGCATTTATGGATACCTCAAAAAATTCAAGGTTCGCCCAAATGCAAGGCGCGAAAAAATTTCCGCCGCGCCGCATATAACAAATATGCAAGCAAGGAAATTTTTGAGCAACGCCGCAGTTGGGATGAAGATTGGGTTTTTGGAGGTATCCATCAGCGGTCTATCTCCCCGAAAACAATGTCCTGCGTGCCAATGATCGCCACCACGTCGGCAATCATGTGGCCGCGCGCCATCTCGTCCAGCGCCGCCAAATGAGCAAAGCCGGGCGCGCGGATCTTCATGCGGTAGGGTTTGTTCGCACCATCCGACACCAGATAGATACCGAACTCGCCCTTGGGATGCTCGACGGCGGAATACACCTCGCCCGCCGGCACATGGAACCCCTCGGTGAACAGTTTGAAGTGATGGATCAACTCCTCCATGTTCTGCTTCATCCCTTCGCGTTTAGGCGGCACAAACTTGGAGTCGTCCGCGATCACCGGGCCGGGATTCTTGCGCAGCCAGTCTATGCATTGTTTGATGATACGGTTGGATTGGCGCAGCTCTTCCATGCGCACCAGATAACGGTCGTAACAATCGCCTTCCACGCCGACCGGAATATCGAAATCCATGCGGTCATACACCTCGTACGGCTGCTTCTTGCGCAAATCCCACACCACGCCCGAGCCGCGCAGCATCGGCCCGGTGAAACCCATGGCCATGGCGCGCTCCGGTGACACCACGCCGATGCCGACCGTGCGCTGCTTCCAGATGCGGTTGTCGGTCAGCAGGGTTTCGTATTCATCGACGTAACCCGGGAAGCGATGGGTGAACGCTTCCAGAAAATCGAGCAAGGATCCCTGGCGATCTTCGTTCATCTTCTTGATCGCCGCTTCGTTGTGAATCTTGCTCGCGCGATATTGCGGCATGCTGTCCGGCAAATCACGATAGACCCCGCCCGGGCGGTAGTAGGCGGCATGCATGCGCGCGCCGGAGACCGCCTCATAGGCGTCGAACAGATCTTCCCGTTCGCGGAAAGTGTAGAAGAACATGGTCATCGCGCCGAGGTCGATGCCGGAAGCGCCGAGCCACAGCAGGTGGTTCAGGATGCGCGTGATCTCGTCGAACATGACGCGGATATATTGCGCGCGGATCGGCACCTCAATCCCGGCCAGTTTTTCGATCGCCATCACATAGGCATGCTCGTTCATCATCATGGACACGTAGTCGAGACGATCCATGTAGGGAACGGATTGCAGAAAAGTCTTGTGCTCGGCCAGCTTTTCCGTGGCGCGATGCAACAAACCGATGTGCGGATCGGCGCGTTCGATGACTTCGCCGTCCAGCTCCAGCACCAGGCGCAACACGCCGTGCGCCGCAGGGTGCTGCGGCCCAAAGTTCATGGTGTAGTTCTTGATTTCAGCCATTTGTTGTTTCGCCTCAATGACGTCCGTATTCTTCTTCGCGCAAGGAACGCGGGGTGATTTCGCGCGGCTCAATCGACACCGGTTCATAGATCACGCGCTGCTGCGCCGCGTCATAGCGCATCTCCACGGTGCCGGACAGGGGGAAATCCTTGCGGAACGGATTCCCGACAAAACCATAGTCGGTCAGAATGCGCCGCAAGTCCGGATGCCCGGTAAATATAATGCCGTACAAGTCGAAGGCTTCCCGCTCGAACCAGTTAGCCGCTGGCCATATCTGGATCGCGGACGACAAGATGGGCATGGCATCGTCCTCGGCGAACACGCGCACACGCAGGCGCAGATTGTGGGTGATGGACAATAAATGATAGACCGCCGCAAAGCGTGGCCCGGCGTGTGCGATATCCGCCACATAACGCCCGTCCTCGCAAGTTTCGCTGCCATAAGCGGAATAATCGACGCCGCAAACATCGATCAATTCCTCGAAGCGCAGATTGGCATCATCCCGCAGACGGGTGAACACGCTGATCATGTCGCCCGCCTTGACGACCAGAGTCAGCTCACCCAGACGTTGTTCAAGACTGACAGCCGCAGCGCCAAACGCCTCGGCCAGATTGGATTTCAGAATATCGAGATCGGTGGCCATGATGTGCCTATCGTGCAATGGTATTGGTGCGTTTGATCTTGTTCTGCAACTGGATCACACCGTAGAGCAACGCCTCTGCTGTCGGCGGACAGCCCGGAACGTAGATATCCACCGGCACGATGCGGTCGCAGCCGCGCACGACGGAATAGG
>CAZSIO010000219.1:0-2248 GCA_964606865.1 uncultured Sideroxydans sp. | reverse complement strand
CTAGGTTTGATGCTGATCCGGCTGATTTTATTGTTGTCAGCCCTGTTCATGGCGGCGGCAGTGGGCGCCTATCTTTTCTCGCGCGATGCGCGCTATCTCAAATGGGCGGTGCAGGTCGCCCAGTTCGTTTTATTCCTGTTGCTGGTGTTCGGGGTGTTATTTCTGCTGGAGCGTTACGGCCTCGTCGCCTGGCGCGTTTTCAGTTAACGCGCCCTGCTGATCATCCGTTCAAGCGCTGATTTCAGCTGACTGTCGTCGGGCAGTTCGCCCGCGAATGCTTCGAGGGCGTGCCGCCCCTGCTTGCCGAGTAATCGCGGGGAGTCAGGCACCCGTGGCGGTGTGTTGCTTGCTTGCACCCGAATCTGAATTCCAGTAACCTCGCATCCCCTTGTTCGAAATGAGGAAATTAACTGGGGAGCGAGTTGCCGCAGTTTTCCGGCCACCGCGCCGTTGTCCGCTTCCAGCGTCACGTTCCCGTCAGCGTAACAGGCGATGCGGCTACTCCGGCCGAGCGGGGACGGAACGATCGCTTGAAAATGGCGTTGCAACAAGGATATCTGCCCGGCCGCTTGGGCGAGCAGGCGCAAATTGGGGTTCGACTGGATGAAGGTATTCAGACGATGTGGCACGATTTCAAAGTGTTCTCGTAAAGGGAGTATGGCGTGAATATTATTCTGGTTTCCAGCCGTTTTGCAAAAGCACGCAGCCTGACGCTGACTGGCGCGCATGTATTTGTTGCCGGGTTGCTCCTGTCCGCCCTGTTCGTTGCGGCGGTACTGATGGCGCAGTATGCCATCGTTCGCCTCCAGTCCGGGGTAATGAGCGACGAGTTGCGCACCTGGCTGGCGAGTGCGCAAGCCGATGAGCAGCGCAAACAGGAGCTTTACCTGCGGCAGAGCCTGGATGCCATGGCAGCCCGCCTCGGGCAGATGCAGGCGCAGTTGCAACGCCTGGATGGTCTGGGGGCGCGACTTGCCAAGTTGAGCGGCATGAAGCCGAACGAGTTTTCATTTGACCTGGCACCCGCGCGGGGTGGCCCCTATTTGCCGGCCCCGCCGCAACAAGAGGTGTCCATGGAATCGCTTGGTGGGCAGTTGGAGAGTTTGAGCGTGCTGCTGGGCGATCGCAGCGACAAGCTGGTCGCGCTGGAGACCCTGTTGCAGCAGGACAGGCTGGATAAAAGGATGTTGCCGTCGGTGGCGCCGGTAAAGAGCAGCTGGTATTCGTCCAATTTCGGCTGGCGGCTGGATCCGTTCACCGGCAAAAACGCGCTCCATGAAGGCGTGGACTACATGGTGCCGGAAGGCACGCCGATTTATGCCTCTGCCGGCGGCGTGGTGGTGTTTGCCGGCCTGCATCCCCAGTATGGTAATATGGTCGAGATCGACCATGGCAACCAGATCATCACCCGCTACGCACATGCTTCGAGGGTGCTGGTTCAGGTGGGCGAGGTGGTGCGGAGCGGGCACGAGATTGCCCGTGTCGGCAGTACCGGGCGCTCCACCGGCAATCACCTGCATTTTGAAGTGCGTTACAGGGGAAGCGCGCAAAATCCCGTGCGTTTCCTGCAAAAAGCCGCCAGCTGAACACCGCGGCTTCGTAGCAGGGTGAGGTGAGCGCCTCACCCTTTTTTATTTGTTTGTAACATCAGCCACAGAAAATATCCGCATGATTTCCAGATTGCTAAAGTCCGTATTCGGCAGCCGCAATGATCGTCTGCTCAAACAATATCGGCAGACTGTTGCGCGCATCAATACCCTCGAGTCAGAAATTACCGCCCTCTCCGATGAGGCGCTTCAGGCTAAAACGCCGGAATTCAGGCAGCGCCTGGCGCAAGGTGAGTCGCTTAACGATTTATTGCCGGAGGCTTTTGCTGTCGTGCGCGAAGGCAGTCGGCGCGTGTTGCAGATGCGCCATTTCGACGTGCAATTGATCGGCGGCATGGTGCTGCATTACGGCAAGATCGCCGAGATGCGCACCGGCGAGGGCAAGACCCTGATGGCGACGCTGGCCGCATATCTGAATGCCTTGTCCGGCAAGGGGGTACACGTGGTGACAGTGAACGACTATCTGGCGGCGCGCGACGCCGAATGGATGGGGCGGCTGTATCGTTTCCTTGGCTTGTCGGTCGGCGTCATCCTGACCAACATGCCGCAGGCCGACAAGCAGGCTGCCTACGCTGCCGACATCACCTACGGCACCAACAACGAATTCGGCTTCGATTATCTGCGCGACAACATGGCGGCCA
>CAZSIO010000218.1:0-2252 GCA_964606865.1 uncultured Sideroxydans sp. | reverse complement strand
CTGCTGCTGGTCATGATCTGCTGCATCATGTCGAGATACATGCGTTCGCGCGTGACTTGTGGCGCTTTTTCGTATTCCGCCAGAATCTGTTTGAAGCGGCTGGCATCACCTTCCGCATTGGCGATCACACTCTGCTTGTAGCCTGCCGCCTCTTCCATCAGGCGCGCTGCCGCACCTTTGGCTTTCGGCACCACATCGTTGGCATAGGACTGGCCTTCATTCTTCTGCCGCTCGCGATCCTGTCCCGCCTTGACCGCATCGTCGAACGCGGCCTGCACCTGCTCGGGCGGTTGCGCGTTCTGCATCGTCAGCTTGCTCACCAGAATACCGGACTGGTAACGGTCAAGAATGTCCTGCATCAATTTGGTCGTCTCTGCCGCGACCTGCTCGCGCCCCTCATACAGCACGAAGTCCATCTTGCTGCGACCGACCACTTCACGGATCGCGGTTTCCGCCGACTGGCGCACATTCTCGTCCGGCGCGCGGTTGTTGAACAGGTAAGCGCCGGGGTCCTTGAGGAAGTACTGCACGGCGAATTGGATGTCGATGATGTTTTCGTCATCGGTCAGCATCAGCGACTCTTTCAACATCTTGTTTTTCACGTTTTCACGGTAACCGACCTCGACCGTGCGCACCTGGCTGAGATTAACGATTTCCACCGACTCAACAGGATACGGCAGATGCCAGCGCGGGCCAGGCTCGGTCGTTTCAATCAGTTTGCCGAAGCGCAGCACCACACCGCGCTGACTCGCGTCCACGATGTAGAAGCCGCTGGCCAGCCAGATCAAGGCAACGATCAGCACGATCAGACCCAGGCTGATGTTGAAGCCGCCACCGGTGCCGCCGCCGGTCTTGTTGCCGGAACCGCCACCGAAACGCCCAAACAGCGACTCCACCTTGCGGTTCAGGTTGCGCACCACCTCTTCCAGGTCAGGCGGGCCGCCGCTGTTGTTCTTGCCCCATTGCGGGTCGTTCAATCCCATATCTCTCAAGCCTTTTTCGTTAATGATCGTTCAAGGGATGCCAAGCTTCTGCCTGCGTCTGCGGTAGCGCTGCATCGCGCACTTCCTTCAATGCCTCACGCAACAAGTCAATACCGACACCGGTTTTTGCACTCAAATGAATGGCCGCGATATTACCATATTCATCCCGCCGCACGCCCGCTGCCAGCCCCTGCA
Source organism: uncultured Sideroxydans sp. (assembly GCA_964606865.1). GTDB lineage: Bacteria > Pseudomonadota > Gammaproteobacteria > Burkholderiales > Gallionellaceae > Sideroxyarcus. Next base: position 1,074 of record CAZSIO010000218.1, on the reverse strand, counting down.
AGTCGATCTTGTTGTAGATCACGATCTGCGGAATAGACTGCGCACCCACCTCGGCCAGCACCTTATTCACTGCGGCCACCTGGTCGTTGCGTTCCGCACTGTTCACATCCACCACATGCAGCAGCAGATCGGCCTGCGCCGTTTCCTCCAGCGTGCTGCGAAAAGCCGCTACCAGCCCATGCGGTAAATGGCGGATAAAACCCACCGTATCGGACAGCACCACCTGGCGCGTGCTGTCGCCCGGCAGAAACAGCTTGCGCGCGGTGGTATCCAGCGTCGCAAACAACTGGTTGGCGACGTAGGTGTCGGCATGGGTGAGGCGATTGAACAGGGTGGACTTGCCGGCGTTGGTATAGCCCACGATGGACACCGACAGCACATCGGAACGGTTGCGGCTGCGGCGTTGCAGCTCGCGCTGACGTTTGATCTGCTTCAGCCGGTCATTCAGCAGATGCACGCGCCGGTCCAGCTTGCGCCGGTCCAGCTCCAGTTGCGTCTCGCCCGGCCCGCGCGCGCCCACCGCGAACTTCTGCTGCCCCATATCCATGTTCATCCCGACCAGACGGGTGGAAAGATATTTGAGTTGCGCCAGTTCTACCTGCACCTTGCCTTCATGGCTCTGCGCGCGCAGGGCAAAAATATCCAGAATCAGCATGGTGCGATCGATCACGCGCGTCTGTATTTTGGCGGTGAGGTTGCGCATCTGCGCGGGAGACAAGTCGTGATTGAAAATGACCAGCGGCGCTTCCAGTTCCCCGACCCGCGCGGCGATCTCCTCCACCTTCCCGCTCCCGGCGAAGGTGGCGGGATCCGGACGTTGCCGGCGGCCTTCCACCAGCGCCAGTACCCGCACCCCGGCACTCTCCGCCAGCAGGCGCAGTTCTTCCAGACTTTCCGCGTAATCCGGTGCACCCAAATCCAGACTGACCAATACCGCCGTGTTGGGGGCGGTCGTCGCTTCAGACATCACTCTGCATCAATGGGGATGGTCACCGCGCGTGCCGGAACGATGGTGGAGATGGCATGTTTATAGACCATCTGGGTGACGGTATTCTTCAGCAGCACCACGTACTG
>CAZSIO010000217.1:0-2272 GCA_964606865.1 uncultured Sideroxydans sp. | reverse complement strand
CTGTGGGGACGTCCGACCGACGTGCCGTGGGGCATGGTATTTCCGCAGGTGGATCAACTACCGCGCCATCCTTCGCAGTTGTACGAGTTCGGATTGGAAGGCGTCGCGCTATTCATGCTGCTGTGGTGGTATTCGGCCAAACCGCGTGCAGTGGGTGCAGTATCCGGCCTGTTCCTCATCGGCTACGGCAGCTTCCGCTTCCTGGGCGAATTCACGCGCCAACCGGACGACGGCATCTTTGGTCTGATGACGTTTGGTGTCAGCATGGGACAGTGGTTGAGCCTGCCGATGGTGCTGGCCGGTGTCTGGCTGATGCTCCGCCCGCAAGGAAAACCCGCAACATGAAGCGCGCCGCCCTCATCCTGTTGTGCACCTGCGCCGCCGTATCCGCCCAAGCCGCCAAACCCAACTGGAAAGCGTGTGCCGACAAGCCTAACGACACGGAACGGCTTGCCTGTTACGACAAACTCACCGGTCAGCATTACACCGAACGCTCCGCGCTGACTCGCGCCTGGGATCTCGATGGCCGCGGCAATCCGGATGCAGAAGGGGTGCGTCGGTTGGAGCCTTACCGCAGCAACCTGGTACTGGTACACCATACTTCGCGCATCAATAGCCAGCCCTCCTCGCCCGCACCGCTGCACAACACAATCACGCCCTACCCTTACATCTCCAACGAGGTGAAGTTTCAATTCAGTGCAAAATCAGAGATCGGCAATTTTCGCGAGCTGGATATGCTGGGGTTCCGCGACTTCCGGATGTGGGCGGGTTTTACCCAGCAATCCTACTGGCAAATGTTTAATACGGCCCACTCCTCTCCCCTCCGTGAAACCAATTATGAACCGGAGCTGATCGGCACTTTCGGCACCGGCCATGCACAGGGCTGGAAGTTGCTGAATATCGGCCTGTCGCACCAATCCAATGGACGCGACCAGCAGGCTTCCCGCAACTGGAACCGGGTCTATCTGCAAGGCGGCTGGGAATGGAGCGAGTATTTTCTGCTTGCCCGCGGCTGGTGGCGCATCCCGGAATCTGCAAGCAACGACGACAATCCGGACATTGTGCAATATCTGGGGCGAGCCGAAGTGGAAGCGCACTGGTCTCCTGATACGGACGACGAAGTTGTTCTGCTCGCGCGCAGCAATCTGTCCGCCGGACAACCGCGCGGTTATCTGCAACTGGACTGGTCCACCCCGGTGCGATTCTGGCATTTGTCACGCTTGAGCTTGCAACTTGCCACCGGCTACGGCAGCAGCCTGATTGACTACAACCACGCGCAAACCACCTTTGGTTTTGGCCTGACCTTCAAGGATTGGTGAAGTTGACACTGGCTGACCCCCTCCCCGATACTCGGCGCATCACGTTCGTTAGGGCCATACGCTTTGGATGATATTTCCCTTGGCACACTGTTCGGCATTCTGCTCGTCCTGTTGATCTGCAGCGCGTTCTTCTCCGGCTCGGAGACCAGCATGATGGCGATCAATCGCGGCCGTCTCAACAGTCTGGTGCGCAAAGGCAACCGCAGCGCCCGTCTGACCGCCGCCCTGCTCGGCAAGGTGGACAAGCTGCTCGGCTCTATCCTGCTTGGCAACACACTGCTCAATGTCGCCGCCGCCGCCGTGACCAACATCATCATCCTGCGCCTGTTCGGCCAGGACGATCTGGCTATCCTGTTCGGCACACTCGCGCTGACGTTCGCGCTGGTGGTGTTCAGCGAAATCATGCCCAAGATCATCGCCGCGAGTTACCCGGAGCGCATCGCCCTGCCCGCCAGCTATGTGCTGACCCCGCTGATTACTCTGTTTCATCCGGTTGTCTCAGTGGCGACCGCCTTGGTCAAAGGGCTGCTGCGGCTGTTCCGCATCCGCATCCAGACCGACCAAAGCAAACAGAAAATGACCCTCGAGGAGCTGCGCGGGCTTGTGCTGGATGCCGAACATTTCCTGCCGCGCAAACATCAGAAGATGCTGCTCAATCTGGTCGATCTGGAGCGCATCACCGTCAACGATGTGATGATCCCGCGCAACCAGATCGAGGCCCTGGACATTGATACCGCATCCGCCGAATTGCACCAGCAGCTCATTACCTGTCACCACACTCTGCTGCCGGTATATAGCGGAACACCGGACAACATCATCGGCATTCTGCACATCAAGCGTGTGTTGCCCCTGCTGCACGAAGAAACGCTGGATGCGGCAGAATTACGCGAGGTGCTGCACGATCCGTATTTCATTCCTTCCGACACACCGTTGCTGAAGCAACTGCAACAGTT
>CAZSIO010000216.1:0-2279 GCA_964606865.1 uncultured Sideroxydans sp. | reverse complement strand
CCATCGTGCGCGCGGAACCGAAACGGGCGGAAGCCGCACTGGAAGACATGGCCGACCTGTTCCGCATGGCGATGAGCGACGCGCACGAACTGGTCGCGCTGAAAGATGAATTCGCGCTGGCGCAGCGTTATCTGGCGCTGGAACAGTTGCGCATGGGCGAGCGTCTGCAAGTGCGCTGGCATACCGCCGGCATGCCTGACGATGCGCTGATCCCGCCGCTGGTGCTGCAGCCGCTGCTGGAGAATGCGGTCTATCACGGCATCGAGCCGCTGGCGGCGGGCGGCGTGATCGAGGTCAGACTTTATACGGCGGACAAGCGACTGCATCTGGAAGTGCGCAACCCGCTGTCCGCCACGGCGGCGAAAACCGACGGCAACCGCATCGCGCTGGCGAACATCCGCGAGCGGCTGGCGCTGCTGTTCGATGTCGAGGCCGAGTATCGCGTGGAGCGCAGTGCCGACAGCTATGCCGTGCATATCATCATTCCTTACCGGAAAAAGGAGGCGTCTTGAACGACACCGTGACCCTGCCGCTGACGGTCTTTGTGGTGGATGACGAGCCGCTGGCGCGCCGCCGCCTGAAGGAACTGCTGGACGATTGCCGGGCGCAGATCGAACTGGAAGTGACGGGCGAGGCGGGCAACGGCCAGGAGGCGCTGGACAAATTGAGCGAGACGCCGGCGGAAGTGGTGCTGCTCGACATTCGCATGCCGCAGATGGACGGGCTGGAACTGGCGCAACACCTGAACAAACTCGAGCATCCGCCGGTCATCATTTTCACCACCGCGTACGATGCGTATGCGATTCAGGCATTTGAGCGGCGCGCCATCGACTACCTGCTCAAACCCATCCGCCTTGGCCGCCTGTTTGAGGCGTTGACGCGCGCGCGCGATGCGGTGCCGATTCGCACCGAGGTCTTGCAGGAACTGATGCCGGAAGCGCGCAGCCATCTGTCGGTGCACGAACGCGGCCGGATCATCCTGGTGCCAATCGAAGAAGTCATTTATCTGCGCGCGGAAATGAAATACGTCACGGTGCGCACCGCGCAGCGCGAATATCTGATCGAGGAGGCGCTGACCGCGCTGGAAAAGGAATATGCTGCGCGCTTCGTGCGCATCCACCGCAGTTGTCTGGTGGCGAAAGCGGCGGTGGCCGGCTTCGAGAAGGGCGGCGAGGAAGGCGAAAGCGGCTGGCTGTTGAAACTGCACGGGCTGGATGAACGGCTGCCGGTCAGCCGGCGCCAGTGGAGCGGCGTGAAGATGCTGGGTGAGACAAGAGAACAGGGAGCATGAGGTGCTGACCATACTGGTGATCAATTCCAAAGGCGGATCGGGCAAGACCACGCTGACCACCAACCTCGCCGGCTATTACGCCGCGCGCCAGAACCGAACCGCCATCATCGATTATGACCCGCAAGGTTCCAGTCTGCATTGGCTGCAAGCGCGGCCCAAAAATCTGCCCGTCATCCAGGCCGCCAACGGCGCACCGCCCAAAGGCAATATCCGCCTCGGTAGCCGCCAGGGCTGGGTGCCGCCCGAGACCGAAGTATTGCTGATCGATGCGCCGGCGGGGATCAGCGGATTATTGCTGAAAGAACTGGTGCGCAAGGCGAACTACATCCTCATTCCGGTCGCCCCGTCGCCGATCGACATCCGCGCTTCCGCCGACTTCATCAAGGACCTGTTTCTGGTGGGCGGCGCGCGCACCGCCAACGCGCGCATGGCCGTCGTTGCCAGCCGCGTGCGCAACCGTTCCAATGCCGCCTACAGCGCGCTGGAGCGTTTCCTCACTTCCCTCAAAATGCCCTTCCTCACCAGCCTCAGCGACAGCGAAATCTATCTGCAGGCGGCGGAGCAGGGGATGGGCATCTTCGAGCTCGACGAGAACGACAGCGCCAAAGAGCGCCAGGAATTCATGCCCATCGTGCGCTGGCTGGAAGGCTATTTCCCCAATCGTCATGGCGTGCGCGCGGAAGACAAACAGGCCAGCCTGGAAAGTTCGCGCAAATGGGCGACGTTCCGCCCGGGCAACAGCACGGGACGCTATCCGGCATTTCGGCCGGATGAGACTTGAGATTCGCAAGGCAGGATCCGCGACCGCGTGTTTACATATAAGGGGAACTCTAAAAATTCGTCATTCCCGCCCCGACTACCCCATTCGGGGGCGGGAGCGACGAAATGAGAATTTTTAGGGGCGCCCATCGGTATCGCCAAGCACGCAACACCACACTAGCCGCTGTTGCGCAATCCTGAAGCGATGCCGTTGATGGTGAGGTGGATG
>CAZSIO010000215.1:0-2283 GCA_964606865.1 uncultured Sideroxydans sp. | reverse complement strand
TGGATCACCCAACTCTTCTTCACTCCGCTTTGCGCCTGCGCTGCTTTCGCTGCGCTGATCGCTTTTTCCAGCGGCTCCGCCAACATCACCATGCCGGGACCGCCGCCGTAGGGGCGGTCGTCGATGGTGCGGTAGTTGTCGCTGGTGAAATCGCGCGGATTCCACGTCTGCAACGCAAACTTGCCCAGCTCCACTGCCTTGCGCGTCACCCCATATTGGGTGATCGCCTCGAACATCTCAGGGAACAGCGTGATGACGTCAAACCTCATTTGAGGTAATCCGCTTCCCAATTCACCCGAATCCGCTTGCTTGCCATATCCACTTCCAGCACGACACTGGCGATGAACGGGATCAGCAATTCGCCATGTTCGCCCTTGACCACCAGCACATCGTTCGCGCCGGTCGCCAGCAGGGAATCGACCACGCCCAATTTGTCGCCGGATTGACTCTCTACCGCCAAGCCGACCAGATCAGACCAGTAGTACTCATCCGCTTCCGTTGGCGGCAACTGCTCCCGCGGAACGGCAACCAACAGACCTTTGTATTGTTCGGCGGCAGTGCGATCGGCGATACCTTGCAATTTGGCGATCAGCACCTTGCCGTGCACACTCGCCTCGGTCACCTGCATGGGCTGCCATGCGCCTTCATCACCCACGTACCAGGCGGTGTAATCGAGCAAGCTATCCAGATAATCGGTAAAGACCTGAATCTTCAGCCAACCCTGCAGCCCTTGCGCCGCAACCACTTTCCCCATGACCACCATGGGGCTCGCAGGAGTCAAAGATTGCCTCCCTCGTTCGCCCCCTCTCCCTCCGGGGGAGGGTTGGGGTGGGGGACTTCCATCGGACGCGACGGAAACCCCGGCGCGGCGAACCGCCATGCTAATTCAGGCCTTGGCTGCTGCACCGGCTTTTTTGACCAGACGACCTACGGTCTCGCTCAATTGCGCACCTTTGTCTTGCCAGTGGGTCACGCGATCCAGCTGAATGCGCAGGGATTCGCTGCCTTCAACGGCCAGCGGATTGTAGAAGCCGACGCGCTCGATGTAGCGACCGTCACGACGGTTGCGGGAATCCGCCACGACCACGTTGTAATACGGACGGTTCTTGGAACCGCCGCGAGAAAGACGAATGACGACCATAACGATTATCCAGTAATTAACTTTGGCCAATGCCAAAAGGGCGCGAATTCTACGATACCTCGTTGAATTTTGGCAAGGATTAGTTCTGGGAGGGGCTTAACGGCGCAAAATGACTTCCAGCACGAACTGGGTGCCGAGATAGGCCAATAACAGGAACGCGAATCCACTCAAGGTCAAGCGCACCGCGGTATGGCCGCGCCAGCCGTAGAAGTGATGCCCCAGCAACAGCACCCCAAAAACGATCCAGGACAGCAGTCCGAACAGTACTTTGTGGGTAAATTGCCAAGGATGGCCGAAAATCTGTTCGGAAAAGAGGAAGCCGGAGGCGACTGTCACCGTCAGAATCAGGAAACCCACCCCGATCACCCGAAACAGCAGGGTTTCCATGGTCATCAGGGGCGGCAGATTTTTCAGTATTTCGGGCATCCTGGCGTGATGCAGCCGTTTCTCGGCCAGTGCGATCAGCCCGGCATGCAAGGCGGCGATGGTGAACAGGCTGTAGGCCAGCAGCGCCATCAGGACGTGGGTGTCGAACAAACCCGAAGGCGGCTGTATCAACATGCGCGGACTGGGGAAGAGCGCCGGCAACAGCGAAGTGACGGCGGCCAGCGGCAGCATCAGGGTCAGCAGACTGGCAATCGGGTAAAACCGGCGCGCCAGCCAATACACCAGCACGGTCAGCCACAGAATCAGCGACAGCGCGTAGGCCAAACCGAGGTTGAGCGTGCCCCAGATGAACAGGGTGTCATACAGCAGCCAGCCATGCAGCAGCAAAGGCACGACCACGGCAAAACCCAGGGCGCCGCGATTCTGCTGCTCGGCGCTCCCGGCCGACTGCGCGCGCCAGAACGAAAAAGCCAGCACGGCATACAGGGCGAAAGTGAGCAGATACAAGGCTTGGTTCGACATGGGGCAGGCAGATGTTTTAGACTGCGCGGATTCTACACCAAGTCATATAGGCATCATGTTAGATAACCTCACGCAACGCTTCACCGGCATCATCAAAAATCTGCGCGGGCAAGCGCGGCTGAGTGAAAGCAACATTCAGGATGCATTGCGCGAAGTGCGCCTCGCCCTGCTGGAGGCCGACGTCGCGCTGCCGGTGGTGAAGGAATTCATCGCCAAAGTGAAGGAAGCCGCGC
>CAZSIO010000214.1:0-2292 GCA_964606865.1 uncultured Sideroxydans sp. | reverse complement strand
AATCACGAATCAATTCAACGTCGGCTCGGCACCCTTTGGAAACAGCACCCACAGCCGTCCGCTTTGTTTCATGCGTCCCGCCTGGTGACCGGCCAGTTCGCCGAAGCCCCAGAAGAAATCGGCACGCACCGCGCCCTTGATCGCGCCACCCGTGTCCTGCGCGAACACGAGACGGTTGAGCGGTTCTACGCTATCGGGCTGCGTGGTGGCGAGGAACACCGGCACCCCGAGCGGGATGCTGCGCCGATCGACCGCGATGCTGTATTCATTGGTCAGCGGCACGCCCAGCGCACCGAGCGGCCCGGAGAGGGAATCCGGCAACTCACGGAAAAATACATAGCTGGGGTTGTGGCCAAGCAGGACTGCAAGTCGTTCCGGATTTTTTTCTGCCCAGTTCTTGATGCCCTGCATCGAAGCCTGCTCCGGCAACAGCTCGCCCATGTCGATGAGCCTTCTGCCGATGGAAGCGTACGGGTGACCGTTCTGTTCGGCATAGCCAATCTTGGCGTGGGCGCCATTTTCCAGTTGGATGCGCCCGGAGCCCTGGATCTGCAAGAAGAACAGTTCGACCGGATTGTCCACCCAGAACAGTTCGCGCCCGGGCAAGGCAGGTGCCAGCCCGGCGTCGATCTCGGCGCGGTTGAAATAGGGTACGACGCGCTTTCCCTGTAGCCTGGCCCGCACGATGTTGCCGCGAAACTGCGGATACAGTTCAGACATATCGACTTCCAGCATGTCGTCCGGAGGCGCGTAGAGGGGGTAGGCAAAACGCGTGCTGCGCTTGCGGCTGCCCAGCAGCAGCGGCTCGTAATAACCGGTGATAAGGCCGGTGTCGCTGCCGTCCGGATTGAGGACTTTATAGGGCGTGAACCAGGTCTCATAAAAGGTGCGCTGCGCCATCGCGTCGTCGGGCGCGATGTCCTTTGCGGCGGCACAGATCGGCAGCCAGTTGGCTTTCAGGCGCAGTGCGCTGCAACTCTGTTGCAACGCCGGCCACGAAGCCGGCAACTCTTGCGCCAGCCAATCGGGCAGATCAGCCCAGCTGGCCAACAGAAAATCGGGGGAGGGTTTGCCCACCGGCGGGATCGGCTCTTTCGGCGGCGGTGTCTGGCAGGCAGCAAGCCAGATGCCGACACTCAAGGCGATCAGGGCGGAACGAATGCTGCGCAGATTCATGCTCAATGCAGGGTGCGCGGGACGCTCAACACGAACTGCGGCACCGCCACGTCGAACTCGCCGCCCTCCACCACCTGCATCCGATAGCTGCCGGACATGGTGCCGACCTGCGTCGCCAGCACGGTGCCGCTGGTGTACTCGAAACCCTGCCCCGGCTTGATGACCGGTTGTTCGCCGACCACACCCTTGCCTTTTACTTCTTGCACATGCTGGTTCGCATCGGTGATGATCCAGTGCCGGCTGAGCAATTGCACCGGATGCTCTCCCTGGTTGGTCACGGTGATGGTGTAGGCAAACACGTAACGGTTATCCGCCTCATCCGACTGGTCGGGCAGATAGCGCACCTGGACGGCGACATGGACGCGATAGAGAGAAGAATCTTGCATCGCGGCATTTCACCGTATTTTGTCCGGCATGACAAGCTGTGCATCGAATAAAGTGCAGTTTCGGTTAGAATACGCAATCAAATTTCTAAACTCTCGAGGATCAAACCATGGACTACCAGATCGCCCCTTCGATTCTTTCCGCCAATTTCGCCCGCCTCGGCGAGGAAGTCGATAACGTGCTCGCCTCCGGCGCGGACATCGTGCACTTCGACGTGATGGACAACCATTACGTGCCCAACCTGACCATCGGCCCGCTGGTGTGCGAGGCGCTGCGCAAGCACGGCGTCACCGCGCCGATCGACGTGCACCTGATGGTCAAGCCGGTCGATCGCATCATTCCCGATTTCGCCAAGGCCGGCGCGACCTACATCACCTTCCACCCGGAAGCTTCCGAACACATCGACCGCACCATCGGCCTGATCAAGGAAAGCGGCTGCAAGGCCGGTCTGGTGTTCAACCCGGCCACCCCGCTGGATGTGCTGGAATACACCCTGCCCAAACTGGACATGGTGCTGCTGATGTCGGTCAACCCCGGTTTCGGCGGCCAGAAGTTCATCCCTTATGTGCTGGACAAGGCGCGCGCCGTGCGCAAGATGATAGACGCTGGAAATTATAATTGCCGTCTGGAGATCGACGGCGGCGTCGGCCCGGCCAACATCAGGGAAGTGGCTGAAGCCGGCGTCAATACTTTCGTCGCCGGTTCGGCCGTGTTCAGCAAGCGCAACGACAA
>CAZSIO010000213.1:0-2293 GCA_964606865.1 uncultured Sideroxydans sp. | reverse complement strand
CGGCGGATCGACCAGCCACTTGTCCATTTTTCCCAGACCGGCCAGCACCGACTCGTCCATCTCAAACAGGTTCATCATCCGGAACTCTACCCCCACCCCATCCCTCCCCCGGAGGGAGAGTGAGCTTTTATCGAGGCCGTTGTATTCGGCATTCTGTCTGGCACGCCGCACCAGCGCCTCGCTGCCCTCGATGCCCGTCACTTGCGCCCCGCTGCGCGCAATGGGCAGCGTGAAGTTGCCCAGTCCGCAGAAAAAGTCCGCGATGCGTTCGCCGGGTTGAGGGTCGAGCAGACGCATGGCGCGGCCAACCATCAGGCGGTTCATGTCGCTGTTCACCTGGGTGAACTCGGTCGGCGCGAACGGCATGGTGATGCCGAACTCGGGCAAGCTGTAGCTCAAAGGCGGCGCGTCCAGCGGATAGAATGGAATCACCGTTTCCGGGCCTTTGGTCTGGGTCCAGAACTGCACCTGATGCTCGTCGGCAAACTGTTTGATCAGCGTTTCATCCGAAGGCGTGAGCGCGTCCAAAATACGCAGCACCAGCACGTCCACATGCTCGCCCACCGCCACTTCGATCTGCGGGATGATGTCGCGCCGCGTGAACTTTTCATTCAGCTCGCCCAGCAACGGCAACAGCGCGGCGATCTTCGGCGTGAGGATCTCGCAGTGCTGCATGTCGGCCACATATTTGCCGTTCTTTTCGCGGAAGCCAACCAGCGTCTTTCCTTTTTTCAGCACATGCCGCACCGACAGGCGCGCGCGCTGACGGTAGCCCCAGGGCTGGCCGTAAATCGCCGGCAGGATAACTTCCGGCTTCACCTTGCCGATGCGCTGCAGATTGTCTTCCAGCACGCGCTGCTTGACATCGACCTGCGCGCGCGCATCCAGATGCTGCATCGAGCAGCCGCCGCACACGCCGAAAACAGGACATTTCGGCTGCACACGCATAAAACTTTGCTTCAATATCTGTTCGACCTGCGCCTGTTCAAAGTTGTTCTTCTTGCGATACGAGGAATAGGTCACGCGCTCGCCGGTCAGCGCGCCCTCGATGAAGATTACCTTGCCGTCGGCATGGGCGATGCCGCGACCTTCGTGGTCGAGTGATTCGATGATGACCGGGTTCATGCAGATTTCTTTGCTGGCCACTGCGCAAGAAATTCCTGCCAGTGTTTCTCGTCGGATTTTTTCAAGGTGCCGCGCACCAACTCGATCTCTTTTTCATAACGCGCTTCGGTGAACTGCCCGCGCATCAACTGAAAGCGCGCAAATACCAGATACGTGTTCACCACGTCGGTCTCGCAGTAGTTGCGAATCTCGGCCAGTCTGCCTTGCTGATACGCTTCCCACACCTTGCTGCCGTCCATCCCCAGTTTTCCGGGGAAGCCAATCAGTTTGGCCAGTTCATCCAGCGGCGCGTTGGCACGACCGGTGTACATCGCCAGCAAATCCATCAGGTCGAGATGGCGCGAGTGGTAACGACTGATGTAGTTGTTCCACTTGAAATCGCGGTCGTCCTCGCCCTGATCCCAGTAGCGCGGCGACTGGACACCGTGGATGAGACCGCGATAGTGCAACACCGGCAGGTCGAAACCGCCGCCGTTCCAGCTCACCAGTTGCGGCGTGTATTTCTCGACCCCGTCGAAGAAGCGCTGAATGATGCTGCCTTCGTCCTCGTCCGGCTCGCCCAGCGTCCACACCTTGAAGTTGTCGCCCTCGCGCAGCACGCAGGAAATCGCCGCCACGCGTTGCAGATGGTGCGGCAGGAAATCGCTGCCGGTCTTCTGGCGGCGCATCTGGAAGGCCATCTCCGCCACTTCGTCATCACTGACTGCGCTGTCCAGTTCATACAGCGCGCGCAGGCCGGCGATGTCGGGGATGGTTTCGATATCGAAAACGAGGGTGGGATTCATTGGATTCAGTCTGCATTCCGGTCGGGTGCGCATGATACCGCAGCCCGGATTATCTTCCCATGCTCCGGCTTGACGGCTGGCCACGGAAAGCCAACAATCCGCCTGCCGTTTTTTTCAAATACCCTACAACGCTGTCTTCTTTCAGGGAGCCATCATGAACAAGCACTTGTCTGCCGTTGTTGCCGTTGTCACCTGCCTGTTTTCCGTCTCCGCATCGTCCGCACCCGGCGAATACTGGGAAATGACCAGCAAAATGGAAATGGAAGGCATGCCCTTCGCCATGCCCGCCACCACGATGAAGGTGTGCATCCCGAAAGGCGGCGAGAACGATCCCGGCAAGACCAGCGGCGACAAGGACTGCCAGATGACCGACATCAAAACCG
>CAZSIO010000212.1:0-2296 GCA_964606865.1 uncultured Sideroxydans sp. | reverse complement strand
ATCCATTTCACGCACACCGTTTTTTAACCGTTTTGCCACCTCAAGCAATAACAGATCTCCCACACCATGCCCGTGTGTGTCATTCAGCGGTTTGAAGTTATCCAAATCAAGGAACAGCAATGCACCGAAGTAGCCGCTGCGCTTGCTGGCAAGCAGGGCTTGTTCCAGGCGGTCATCCAGCAGGCGGCGGTTGGGGAGCGCGGTCAGCGGGTCGTAGAAGGCGAGTTTGCGCACTTGTTCCTCCATCTGCTTGCGCTCGGTGATGTCGGAATGGGTTCCAATCATGCGCATGACACGCCCCGCCGCATCCCGCTGCACCACCATGCCGCGCGTGTGTATCCAAATCCAGTGACCGTCTTTGCACTGCACGCGATAGTCACAGGAAAATTTCTCTTCACCTTGGCGGAGGAATTCACGCCATCGCTCGCTCAAAATGGGCAAGTCGTCAGGGTGTACACGGGCAACCCATAACGCCATATCCTCCCAAAGTTCTTCAGGGGCAAAACCAAACATCGCATTGCCTGCTTTGCTCAGCTCGACTTGATTGGTGACTAAATTCCAATCCCACACCGCATCGCCGCCACCTTCCAGCGCAAAGCTCCACAACTGCTCGCTGTTTTTCAACGCGATGGTCTGTTGTTCGATTTTTTCTGCCATGCTGTCGAAACCAGTTGTCAAATCACGCATTTCGGGACTACCCGGCCCGGCAACTCGAATGGCATGATCGCCATCGGCAAACTGGCGCTCTGCCGCGATCAATGTTTCCAATGGGCGCAAACTGCTACGCAATATCAGATAAATCACCAGGACGTTCAGAAACAAAGTGGCCAAGACAAGTTTGAGCATGAAGGCAAATTGACCCCATGCATTGTTGGTTAAAACAACCGGGTTCATCTGCACATTGATCTCACCGTAAGTCCTGCCGCCCAGCGAAAGGCGCTGTGTGCCCTGCATGGAGGGAACGTTCATCATCGCCACAAACCAGCCGGGCGATTGCGCAGCGGTTGTCGGGCCGAACACATGAACGGTGTTACCCCGTATCGGCGTAAAAATTATTTTCGCGACGTGTTGATTTTGCACGCGCGTATTCAGCTCACTCTGAACCGTCGCATAATCCCCAATCACCAAGTCATCTGTAACGGCAATCTCGAGCGTGTTTAATTCTTCTTGCAATTTGGATTGCAATACAGACTCCAGCAGATACGCTTCCCGGTGCATCAGCACCACAAACATCACAATGAGGGCAATGCCGATTACCAGCATTGAGCCCGCCAGAATACGAGTCAGCAGACTGAGCTTATTTAACAGTGGACAGTGCCAACATTTTTTCACCGCGCGCCCCGACTGACTGACATGATTAGCCGCCCTCCTTAACGCGGGTATTTTTGTAAAAACGCCGATAACTGGCATAGTCACTCTCTTGGGCAGGGACGAATCCATAAGGCGGCTTTTGCCTGATCACGGCAGCACTGGACTGCAAAATAGCCAAACCTTCGGGGTCATCCGCCATCCGGGCGAAGGCAGCCCTTACCGCATTGACTTCTGCTTTGTCGATGCGCGGGTGCGCGGAGATGGGGAGGTTGAGATAGTCTTCGGATGTCCACAATGCGCGATACTTGAAATTTTCACGCTCGGCATATTGGCGCATCACTTTGGCATTCACCCCAGCGGCAACCACTTTGCCTATTTTCAGTTGCGCCATGATGCCTTCCTGATTGCCACCAAAGATTGGCGCGACGTGAATCCCCAGGCGCAACAGCTCATTCATCGGCACAGCGTAACCCACGAAGGCACTGGCACTGGGAAAGCCCACTTCCAACCCTTGCAGATCGTGCAGATCTTTGATGCCGGCATCATCCGCAACCACGATTTGCCCCTGAATGGCCTCTGCCATCGGTCGCGCGATGATGCGATATCCTACCTTGGAATTGGTTGACGTAAAAATGTGATTGGAATAAACGTAATCAAATTCACCCCGCCCCGTCATGGCGGAAGTATCCGGCGCGGTCTTACCCATTTTGAGCTCAAGTGAGACACCACTTTTCTTGCTGACGTAGCGCAGGATGGGATTCCAGTATTCGGCAGTCAATTGGATACTGCGCTGGTTGAGCACACCGAAAGAACGGGTAGCAGCAGTCTCGGCATGGGCAGGCAAGACAGTGCATAGAATCAACCCGCTTATGATTGCGAAATATCGCACCATGCACCCTCCTGTCATTTCAGTTTTTCAAAGCACCGGGTAACTATTCCTGCGGCCAATATGCGGTGGCGATACCTTCGCCCAGATCAGCCTCGA
>CAZSIO010000211.1:0-2302 GCA_964606865.1 uncultured Sideroxydans sp. | reverse complement strand
AGATGTAGAAATCGTAGAACTCGATGGCGGTGCCGATGAAGCTGGCGAAGGCGATTCTGGTGGTCGAGAACATGTTGTTATTTTCCCCGCGTGAACATCGCATCCATCTCGCGCAGGATGGTGTTCATCCTGATGGTGTTGTTCAGGCTGTTTGTGCGTGAAGCTGAAGGCCCAGTGCGCGGGCGACTTTAAGGACAGTGGCCAGGCTCGGGTTGCCGTTTTCGCTGAGCGCTTTGTAGAGGCTTTCGCGGCTGAGTCCCGCATCGCGGGCGACCTGTGACATGCCTTTGGCGCGGGCGATGTCGCCGAGCGCGCGGGCGATACCGGCGGCATCCTCGGGGGCTTCGCTCAGCCATGCGTCAAGGTAGGCGGCCATTTCCTCCGGTGTGCGCAGCTGTTCCGCCACATCGTAGGGTAGGGTTTTGGTTTTTGCAGTGGCTTTGGTCTTGGGCATGTTGCGCTCCTCTCAAAGATTTTCAGCAAGTGTGATGGCAGTCTTGATGTCGCGCTGCTGGCTGGACTTGTCGCCACCTGCCAGCAGGATGATGATCTCGCCATGCCGCTCGGTGTAATAAACGCGGTAGCCCGGCCCGAAATCAATCTTCAACTCGGAAACGCCATTCATCGGCTTGCGATGCTGTCCGGGATTGCCGTGAACCAGACGATCCACCCGCATCTGGATGCGGGCGCGACCCGCACGATCCTTGAGGGCGTTTATCCAGTCTCGATAGACCTCGGTGGTTAGCACGCGCATGAGTGAAGTGTATCCCATGAACTACACATGTCAAGTGTGTATGGGGAATCATTTCCCCCGCATAAACATCGCATCCAATTCCGCAATCGTGATCTGGAACCAGGTTGGTCTGCCGTGGTTGCACTGGTCGGCGCGTTCGGTCTGTTCCATCTCGCGCAGGATGGCGTTCATCTCGGGGATGCTCAGTTGCTGGTTGGCGCGCACGGCGGAATGGCAGGCGAGGGTGGCGAGCAGGGCATTGCGGCGTTCGGTGAGCGCGCGCGATGCGCCGAAGTCGCGTAGTTCGTGCAGCACTTCGCGCGCGGCGGCTTCGGCGTGCGATTGTTTGAGCATGGCGGGCATGGCGCGCACGGCCAGCGTGGTGGGCGAGAGCGGGGCGATGTCGAAGCCCAGCTGTTTCAGCGCTTCCTGTCCTTCTTCGGCGGTGGCGATGTCCAGTGCTTCGGCAGCGAACGTCACCGGAATCAGCAGCGGTTGTGTCGGCATCTGCTGCTGGTCGAACGCGGTCTTTAGTTTTTCATACACGATGCGTTCATGCGCGGCATGCATGTCCACCACGATGAGCCCCTGCTGGCTCTGCGCGAGGATGTAGATGCCGGAGAGCTGGCCGAGGGCGAAGCCGAGCGGGTGTTCATTGTGTGGGTCGGGTTTTAACCCGACAAGCTGTTGTCGGACTGAAGTCCGACCCACATCGGAGCTGTTTCCCCCGTTCAATCCCAAGTTATTGTTCGTTTGCGCTTCCCATAAGCGATAGGTGGCTTGCTGTTGCGCTGCGCCAAAGGGGATGTGTTGTTGTTCGAAATTACTTGTGCCGTCATTCCCGCGCACACGGGAATCCATGGATTCTTCAAACGAACTGGATTCCCGCGTGCGCGGGAATGACGAATCAGAAGAACCAGGCGATGCAGTTCTCATCGTCGCGCTCAACGCATCCTGCAAGGCATGGAACACGAACTGGTGGATGCCCTGACTTTCGCGGAAGCGCACTTCGCTCTTGGCGGGATGCACGTTCACATCCACCTGTTCCGGTGGCAGGTCGAGGAACAAGACAAAAGCCGGATGGCGCTGGTGGTGCAGGATGTCCTGATAGGCCTGGCGCACGGCGTGCGCGAGCACCTTGTCGCGCACGAAGCGGCCATTAACGAAGAAATACTGTTCGTCGCGCGTGGAACGCGAATAGGCGGGCAGGGCGGCGATGCCGTGCAGGTGCAGTGCGCCGATCTGGCGTTCCACATTGACGGCGTGTTGGGCGAATTCAGCGCCGAGGATGGCGGAGATGCGGTGTTGAAGGGCGTGTGCGTTTAGAGAGTGTTCCCTCACCCTGCCCTCTCCCGGGGGGAGAGGGTTCTGGTTGTCTTCCCTCGCCCTTTGGGAGAGGGATTGAGGGTGAGGGCTGTTCGGTGAAGCGGGCAGTTGCCACACCGTGCGCCCGTTGTGTTGCAGTGAAAATGCCACATCCGGTCGCGACAGCGCGATGCGCTTGAATGTTTCCCCGCACCAGGCGTATTCGGTATTTTCAGTTTTCAGGAATTTGCGCCGCGCCGGGGT
>CAZSIO010000210.1:0-2309 GCA_964606865.1 uncultured Sideroxydans sp. | reverse complement strand
CGTTTGCCTTTGTTGTGAATGATCTTCACCTCCGCCGGGATCGGCGCCATGATTTCGCGCACGCGCTTGAAGTCGTCCTCCGTCGCCTGATCCAGCGCCAGCACAACCTCGTTCAGATATTTGACCTTGGTCAGTTCCTGCACGATAGCTGGCATCGCCGGCCGCTCGAACTCGGAATATAAGGCGGGCAGCACCAGCGCGATTGGCCGGGTCTTGGCGAAGCCGAGCAGTTCCGACTCCAACCGTTCCAGCGACGGCTGGCCCAACTGGTGCAGCGTGGTGATGATGCCGCTCTGGAAAAAGTCCGACATGGCAGTCTCCGGTTAAATAGATGTCGCGTAGCGACACTTGATCACTCTCCCCCTCCGGGGGAGAGGTAGGAGAGAGGGGAGGACACGGCGAGAAGTGTATTCGCAATCTACGGATCACTTCCCGCCGTGTCCGCTAAAGATGTTCGATATCGTCCGGCGCCTTCGGCGGCTCTTCGGCAAATTTCTGCTCGACAATACGCCGTGCCGTGTCGATGCCGCCCACGCCGAAGGCGATGGCGAGCGCAATCACGATGCCGCCGAACAGGATGGAGAACGCGGCCAGCACAACATTGGTCGCGATCTGCAACTGCTCCATCACCATGGCGAGGATCATCAGCATCAACAACACGCGTATCGCCTCGGCCAGCAGGCGCGCATAGTGATAGCCGCTGTTGACCAAGGTGATCAGCACCGCGCGGCTGATGAAACTGGTAAACAGATAGCCGATGGCAAGGATCACCGCCGCCGAGAACACGCGCGGCAGGTAATTGAAGAACTGCGCCACCAGCGTGTCGATGGCAGCAACGTTGAGCGCCCCCAGACCCGCCATCAGGGTGACAATGACCAGCATCCAGAACACGGTCCCGCCCAGCACGGCAGAAGGCTTCAGCCACAGATCGCCTTTGCGCAACAGCGTGGTAAACCCCATCCGATCCGACCAGCTATCAAACTGGATCACCCGCAGGAACTTCAAAAGCAACACGCGCACCACTCTGGCCAGCAGGATGCCGACCGCCAGAATCACCAGCATGGCCAGCAGATTTGGCAAGAACGCCTCGAACTTCACGAACACCTCTTGCAACGGCTCCAGCATCAGATTGAGAAAGTCCATCATGATCACCTCCTTAAAACGGGTTTATTTCCAACAGGTACACAGAAAATCCTTGCCGTGCTCAAATTCCAGACACAGCTTGTCAATCTCCGTCTCCGCTTCGTGCGCCTCCATGGGCCCGACCTGCAGCACAAACGAAACGGTCTTGCCGATATACAGCGGCAATAGCGATTTGAGCAGATGCTCCGCCGGCAGCCGCTTCTGATGAAACGCAATGGCGTAGTCGTAGATGATGCGCGTCCATAGCGCCATGGGAAAATGGAACTTCACATCCTCCATCTCCCCCAGCCGCTCCACCTCCTTCAGGTCGCCCGCGCCGAGGATGCCGAGCCAGATTTCGCGCAGATTCAGCAGCCCCTCGCGGAACAGGGCGAGCATGCGCGCGGTGTTCACGTTCACATGCTCCAGACCAACGGTGTATTCAAAACCGAAGGTCGGCACCGGCTGCGAACCGCGTACCGGTATCCACACCTCGGTATAGTCTTCCATCAGCTGGAAAGTGGCGCTGACTACCTGATACAGCATATTACCCAGATCGGCACCGGGGTCCTTGGCATCGTGGATCTTGGCGCCAAGGAAAGATTGCGCCACCTTGAAACCATTGGCAATCGCGGTGGTGGTCATCCAGATGTCGATACCGAAACGCGCCACATCGGTCTCCCACACATCCTTGGTCAGGTAAAACTGCGCCAGCTTGCCGGAAAAACCAAAGTCGCCGCCGATGGGCTGGCGCACTTGTTGGCCATACAGGGCGCGGGTGAGCGGATAGACGATGCTGTTGGTGATGGTGCCGTCGAATTTGTGGCGATGGTAGAGCGGCGCGACATAATCGAAACCGCCGTTCAGCACCGGCTTCAGCAACAGCTCGATCCATTCCGGCGTGATGCTGCGCAGATCGGAATCGACCACCACGCAAGCCTTTGCCTCCAGCGCCTGCGCCACCTCGAACACGGCGCGGAACGCGCTGCCCTTGCCGGGAATGCCCGAATATGGGAACGCCATCTTGAGCACGGGTTCGATGCGGTGATGCAGCAGGATGGTGCCGAAATCGCCGATGGAGGTGTTGTGCACGACCTCCATGGTGCCGTCGCTGGAACCGCCGTCCGAATTGACGATGACCGCTTTGCACTCGGGAAAATATTTGGCCAGACCGGCCTGCACCGCGC
>CAZSIO010000209.1:0-2320 GCA_964606865.1 uncultured Sideroxydans sp. | reverse complement strand
GTCCAGCCAAGTGCGTCATGTGGCAAGCTGATGAAACACCCGGATACGGGGCGCAATTTTGCCGGCAAGATCACGCACCGTTATTCT
This sequence comes from uncultured Sideroxydans sp., assembly GCA_964606865.1. Lineage (GTDB taxonomy): Bacteria > Pseudomonadota > Gammaproteobacteria > Burkholderiales > Gallionellaceae > Sideroxyarcus. Next base: position 2,233 of record CAZSIO010000209.1, on the reverse strand, counting down.
CATGTCATATTCGCTCTGCAGATTCAGCCAGAAACGCGGGTCCATTTCAAAAAACAGTCCGAGGCGCAACGCAGTATCAGCAGTGATTGGCCGCACACCATTTACCAGTTCGCTGATGCGGCTGGGCGAGACGTCGATGTCGGCAGCCAGTTGCCGGGCACTGATGCCCATCGGCTTCATAAAGTCCTCAAGGAGAATTTCGCCGGGATGAATTTCGTCAAGCAGTTTTGCCATTTTTTAATCCTCTGTTGTGCCTGTTTAGTGATAGTCGACAATTTCCACACGATGCGCACCATCTGCCCGCCACAGGAAACACACTCGCCACTGATTATTGATCCGGATGCTGTATTGTCCTTTACGGTCGCCTTTTAGCGCTTCCAGGCTGTTCCCTGGAGGCACTTTCAAGCTGTTTAATTCAGTGGCAGCGTGTAGCTGAAGCAGTTTGCGACGAGCAACCCGTTCAATATTTTTAAAGCGGGGCACGCTCCGGCTGTGAAACAGTGCTTCGGTATTGGCGCAGGCGAATGAATGAATCATGGCTGATGATATTCTGCATCACGGAACCTGTCAAACAGGCCAATCAGGACATGCGTCGAGTTCGCGGCCAGACACAAGACGAGAGGCGCACGCGCAATTTATGATGCAGTTCAAGCAATTCGCCGCAAGAGCTTCTCGTGTATCCCGCCAAACCCGCCGTTGCTCATCACCAGAATGTGGTCGCCTGATTTTGCCGCCGTCGCAATAACCTCGATCAGCTCGTTGAGGTCGTCCTTCACCACCGCTTTGTCGCCCAGCGGCGCGAGCGCGCTGCGCGCATCCCAGCCAAGATTGCCGGCGTAGCAGAACGTCAGGTCGGCATCCTTCAAACTGCCGGGCAGCGCGTCTTTCATCACGCCCAGTTTCATGGTGTTGGAGCGCGGTTCGAGCACGGCGAGGATGCGCGCGTTGCCCACCTTGCGGCGCAGTCCGGCCACGGTAGTGGCGATGGCGGTGGGGTGGTGGGCGAAGTCGTCATACACGGTGATGCCGTTGACCTGGCCTTTTACTTCCATGCGGCGCTTGACGTTTTTGAACTCGGCCAGTGCCGACAGGCCTTGCGCGACGGGAACACCGGCATGCCGCGCCGCAGCCAAGGCAGCCAGCGCGTTCAGGCGGTTGTGTTCGCCCAGCAAGTCCCAGTGCAAGGTGCCTTGCGCCTTGCCGTCAAAATAAACCTTGTCTTCGCTGTCGATTTGCCAGCCCCTTTCCCCCAACCCCGTGATTGCTCCCTCTCCCACCGGGAGAGGGTTGGGGTGAGGGGAGCCAAAAGTTTCAACCGGTGTCCAACAGCCGCGCTGCAATACACGCTGCAACGATTCCTCGCGTCCGTTGCAGACCACCAGGCCGTTGCCCGGCACGGTGCGCACCAGGTGGTGGAACTGCGTTTCGATGGCGCTCAAGTCGGGGAAGATGTCGGCGTGATCGAATTCCAGGTTGTTCAGGATTGCGGTGCGCGGATGGTAGTGCACGAACTTGGAGCGCTTGTCGAAGAAGGCGGTGTCGTATTCGTCGGCTTCGATGACAAAGAATCCGCCCTCTCCCCAACCCTCTCCCGCAAGCGGGCGAGGGGGCGAACGAGACAGGCCATCTTCAACCCCTGCGGGCGAGGGGAGGCGCGCGGAGATGCCGAAGTTCTGCGGTACGCCGCCGATGAGGAAGCCGGGATTCAGTCCTGCGTGTTCGAGGATCCATGCCAGCATCGAAGCGGTGGTGGTCTTGCCGTGCGTGCCCGCCACGCCCAGCACCCATTTGTCGCGCAGGATGTTTTCCGCCAGCCATTGCGGGCCGGAGGTGTAGGGCAGGTTGCGGTTGAGGATTTCTTCCATCAGCAGATTGCCGCGCGACACCACGTTACCGATGACGAACACATCCGGCTTGAGATCGAGCTGCTCCGCGCCCCAGCCCTCGATCAATTCGATGCCCTGGGCTTCAAGCTGCGTGCTCATCGGCGGATAGACGTTGGCGTCGCAGCCGGTGACGCGATAGCCCGATTGCTTGGCGATGGCGGCGATGCCGCCCATGAAGGTGCCGCAGATGCCGAGGATGTGGATGTGTTTTGGTTGGCTCATTGTCTCTTCCAATTTCACCCTCTCCCCTTCCTCTCTCCCGCAAGCGGGAGAGGGTGCCCGTGAGGGCGGGTGAGGGAATGCATTACGTTCTGAAAATGAAATACACCGCGCCCATCAGGCACAGC
>CAZSIO010000208.1:0-2321 GCA_964606865.1 uncultured Sideroxydans sp. | reverse complement strand
GCGCTGGGCTGGCATTATCTCGACAGCGGCGCGCTGTACCGGTTGCTGGGACTGGCCGCGCAGCGGCACGGCGTGGCGCTGGACGACGAGGCCGGGCTTGCCGCGCTGGCGGGCGGGGTGGATATCCGCTTCGAGCAAGGGGATACCTGGCTGGACGGGGTGAAGGTGGGAGATGAATTGCGCACCGAGGAAGCGGGTTCTGCAGCCTCAAAAATCGCGGCTCTGCCCAAGGTGCGTGCGGCCTTGCTCGACAAACAGCGGGCATTTCGCCGCGCGCCGGGACTGGTGGCGGACGGGCGGGATATGGCCTCGGTGGTGTTTCCGGACGCGGTGCTGAAGATATTCCTCACCGCCTCGGCCGAGGCGCGCGCCGAACGCCGATTCAAGCAGTTGAAAGAAAAAGGAATGGATGCTAGTATCGCCGCCCTTTTGCAGGATATACAGGCGCGCGACGAGCGGGATATGCAGCGCAGCGTGGCGCCCCTGCAACAGGCGCAAGGTGCAAGTCTGCTGGATACGACGCCGCTGAACATCGAGCAGGCCGTCGATGCAGTGCTGACACGATACCGTGCAATTTGATAGGCCCCGTCTGACTCTCCGTCATCCGGGTTGATAAACGAACCCCCGTGTTTTGCGGGATAACCTGAAAGTAGATCGAAAATGACCGCTGTCGCCGAAATGGAAAGCTTTGCCTCCCTGTTTGAAGAAAGCCTGAACCGCAAGGAAATGCGCGCAGGTGAACTGATCACCGCCCAAGTCGTTCGCGTCGAGCAGAACGTGGTGGTGGTGAATGCCGGACTGAAGTCCGAAAGTTATATTCCCGTTGAAGAATTCAAGGATGCGGCGGGCAACATCGAAGTCAAGGCCGGTGATTTTGTCACCGTCGCGATCGAATCTCTGGAGAACGGCTACGGCGAAACGCGCCTGTCGCGCGAAAAAGCCAAGCGTCTGGCTGCCTGGATCGACCTGGAGCAGGCGATGGAAGAAGGACGCATCGTCGAAGGTTACGTCAGCGGCAAGGTCAAGGGTGGTCTGACCGCGATGGTCAACGGCATCCGCGCCTTCCTGCCCGGCTCGCTGGTGGACATCCGCCCGGTCAAGGACACCACGCCGTACGAAAACAAGACCATGGAACTCAAGGTCATCAAGCTGGATCGCAAGCGCAACAACGTGGTGGTGTCGCGCCGCGCCGTGCTGGAAGAAACCATGGGTGCGGATCGTGAATCCCTGCTGGAAAACCTGAAAGAAGGCGCGATTGTCAAGGGTGTCGTCAAGAACATCACCGACTACGGCGCATTCGTGGATCTGGGCGGTATCGACGGCCTGCTGCACATCACCGACCTGGCCTGGCGCCGCGTCAAGCATCCTTCTGAAGTATTGACGGTCGGCGACGAAATCGAAGCCAAGATCCTGAAATTCGACCAGGAGAAGAACCGCGTCTCCCTCGGCATCAAGCAGATGGGCGACGATCCGTGGAACGGTCTGGCCCGCCGCTATCCGCAAGGCACGCGCCTGTTCGGCAAGGTGACCAACCTGACCGACTACGGTTCATTCGTCGAGATCGAGCAGGGCATCGAAGGTCTGGTGCACGTGTCCGAGATGGATTGGACCAACAAGAATGTGCATCCGTCCAAGGTCGTGGCGCTGGGCGACGAAGTCGAAGTCATGATTCTCGAAATCGACGAACAGCGTCGCCGCATCTCTTTGGGCATGAAGCAGTGCAAGTCCAATCCGTGGGATGACTTTGCCGCCAATCACCAGAAGGGTGACAAGGTCAAGGGCGCGATCAAGTCGATCACCGACTTCGGCGTGTTCATCGGTCTGGACGGCGGTATCGACGGTCTGGTGCATCTGTCCGACCTGTCGTGGAGCATCCCCGGCGAAGAAGCCGTGCGCAACTACAAGAAAGGCGACGAACTGGAAGCAGTCGTGCTGGCCATCGATGTGGAGCGTGAGCGCATCTCGCTTGGCATCAAACAAATGGAAGGTGATCCGTTCGGCGGTTTCGTGACCGGCCATGACAAGGGCGCGATTGTGACGGGTACGGTGAAGTCCCTTGATGCCAAGGGCGCAGTGGTGCTGCTGGACGGCGATGTGGAAGCCTATCTGAAAGCGTCCGAAGTTTCGGTGGATCGCGTGGAAGATATCCGCACCCACTTGAAGGAAGGTGACACAGTCAAGGCGCTTATCATCAATGTGGACCGCAAGAACCGCGGTATCAATCTTTCCATCAAAGCGATGGACAAGGCGGATACGGCAGCGGCGATGCAGAAGTTCACGGCGGAAAACACCAGTGTCTCCGGTTCCACCAATCTGGGCGC
>CAZSIO010000207.1:0-2364 GCA_964606865.1 uncultured Sideroxydans sp. | reverse complement strand
CCAGCGTGGCGAGCGCGGCGCGGCAAGCCAGCGGGTTGCCGGTGTAGGAATGCGAGTGCAGGAAGCCGCGCGCCGTTTCGTCGGCATAGAACGCCTGAAAAATGGCAGCGGTGGTCATCACGATGGACAGCGGTAGGTAGCCGCCGGTGATGCCTTTCGAGATGAGCAGAAAGTCGGGGGTGATTCCGCAACCCTCTCCCCCAACCCCTCTCCCGCCAGCGGGAGAGGGGATGTTTCCGTTGTTTTCATTCCCTCCCACATTTGGGGAGAGGGTTGCCTGCTCACACGCGAACATCGTCCCCGTGCGGCCCATACCTACCGCAATCTCGTCGGCGATCAGATGCACGCCGTATTGCGAACATAACTCCCGTGCGCGTTTCAGGTAGATCGGGTGATACATCGCCATGCCGGCGGCGCCCTGAATCAGCGGCTCGACGATGAAGGCGGCGAGCCGGGCGTGATGCTGTTGCAGATGCGCCTCCAGCGCGCCGGCGCAACGCAACGCAAAATCTTCCGCGCTTTCTCCCGCTGCTGCCGCGCGCCAGTCCGGGCTGGGCACGGTGGCGTTTTGTTTGATGAGCGCACCATAGGCATCGCGGAACAGCGCGACATCGGTCACCGACAGCGCGCCCAGCGTCTCGCCGTGGTAGCTGTTTTGCAGGCTGATGAATTGTGTTTTCTGCGGCTGGCCGCTGTTGCGCCAGTAGTGAGCGCTCATCTTCAATGCGATCTCGGTAGCCGAGGCACCGTCCGAACCGTAGAAGCAATGCCCCAATCCGGCGGGCGCGAGTGCACGCAATTTTTCCGAGAGTTGCACCACCGGTTCGTGGGTGAAGCCGGCCAGCATCACGTGTTCCAGTTTGCCGAGCTGGTCAACCAGGGCGGCGTTGATGCGCGGGTTGCAGTGGCCGAACAGGTTCACCCACCACGAGCTGACCGTGTCCAGATAGCGCTTGCCGTCAAAGTCGACCAGCCATGCGCCTTCGCCGCGCGCAATCGGCACCAGCGGCAGCGTTTCATGCCGCTTCATCTGGGTGCAGGGATGCCACACAGCGGACAGGCTGCGGGCGAGGAGATCGCGGTTGGATGTCATGCGCAGCATGATAACGTAAGATGCAGGCATCACATTCAGCGAGAGGTCAGCATGCGTATTTTTATCACCGGCGGAACCGGCCTGATCGGGCGCGCCTTGTGCCGCGCGTTGCGGGCGGCGGGACATGAACTGACGGTGTTGAGCCGTCATCCGGAAACGGTGGCGGCGAAATGCGGCGCCGGTGTGGAGGCGATGCGCACACTCGCCGATTGGACGCCGCAATTTGCCTTCGACGCAGTGATCAATCTGGCCGGCGAACCCATCGTCGATGCTTACTGGTCGGCCAGGCGCAAGCAAGTGCTGTGGGACAGCCGCGTCACGCTGACCGGGGAACTGGTGCGCCGGATCAATCTGGCCGAACATAAACCGGCAGTGCTGTTGAGCGGCTCGGCGGTGGGTTATTACGGTGACCGTGGCGACACCGTGCTGGATGAGAACGCTGCAGCGGGCACGGGTTTCTCCGCAGAACTATGCCAGTCATGGGAACGGGCTGCGCTGGGGGCGGAAAAACAAAACGTGCGCGTTTGTCTGTTGCGGACAGCACCCGTGTTGAGCCGCGAAGGCGGTCTGCTGGGCAAGATGTTGCTCCCATTCAAGCTGGGCTTGGGTGCGCGCCTCGGCGACGGGCGGCAATGGATGAGCTGGATCCATATCGAGGACTACGTCGCACTGGTGCTACGCCTGTTGCAGGACGCCGAGGCGCGCGGCCCGTTCAACATGGCTGCGCCCGAGCCGGCGACCAACCGCGAATTCACCGCCGCCCTCGCGCAGGCGGTGCAGCGCCCGGCCTGGTTTGTCGCGCCGGCATTTCTGTTGCGCCTGGGCATGGGCGAGCGCGCCAGCCTGATGCTGGAGGGACAACGCGCCGTGCCGGGGAAATTTGTCGCCGCCGGACACGTCTTTCGCTTTCCGCATCTGGCGGATGCTTTGCGCGACGTGATAGTGGGGGTGAGATTATTCTGCGGCTGATGCGGAATTATTTTGCGGCACAGGAACCCCGCAGGTAATGGGATAACTTGCAGGCAAACGGGCAGAACTGGGATAAATAGAATGAACAGGACTGCGCAAAAATGCTCGCGGAATGCTCGTTTCTGCTTATAGAACGGGCCTTAGTGGGCAAATAACAAACCACTCCCAACAGGCAATCAGTCAAAGTTTAACGGTCAAACAATCAAAATCGTTAAAAATCGTACAAATCGGCTCTTTGCTTAAAAAACAGTGTTGGCGCGCGTTTAAAACTGACCACCTGTGCGCGTTGAATTTTGACCAGG
>CAZSIO010000206.1:0-2368 GCA_964606865.1 uncultured Sideroxydans sp. | reverse complement strand
GGGTGTATTGGGAACCGAAGTCGAGGATGAGGATTTTTTTATGCATAGTCTGATTGGGAATAAAAAAGGCGGATGAATCCGCCTTTTGTTAATCGATGTGATAGTTGGGCGCTTCCTTGGTGATCTGCACGTCGTGTACGTGAGATTCGCGGATGCCGGCGGCGGAGATCTGCACGAATTCGGCTTTGGCGTGCATGGTGGGAATATCGGAACAGCCGAGGTAACCCATGCTGGAACGCAGGCCGCCCATCAGCTGGTGGATCACGGCCAGCGCGCTCCCTTTGTATGGCACGCGCCCTTCCACGCCTTCCGGCACCAGCTTGTCCTGGTTGGCTTCGTTATCCTGAAAATAGCGGTCGCTGGAACCCTGCTGCATCGCGCCGAGACTGCCCATGCCGCGATAGGATTTATAGGATCGCCCCTGGAACAGTTCGATCTCGCCCGGCGCCTCTTCGGTGCCGGCAAACAGCCCGCCCAGCATCACGGTATGCGCGCCGGCGGCGATCGATTTGGCGATATCGCCGGAGAAACGCACCCCGCCATCGGCAATCAGCGGCACACCGCTTCCCGCCAGCGCATCCGCGACATTGGCAATGGCGGTGATCTGCGGCACGCCGACACCGGCAACGATGCGGGTCGTGCAGATGGAACCGGGGCCGATACCCACCTTGACCGCGTCGGCGCCATGCGCGACCAATGCCTTGGCCGCCGCCGCGGTGGCGATGTTGCCGCCGATCACATCGATCTGCGGATAAGTTTTCTTCACCCACTGCACCCGCTCCAATACGCCGCGCGAGTGACCGTGCGCGGTGTCCACCACGATCACATCCACGCCGGCGTCAGCCAGCAGGCCGACGCGCTCCTCGGTGCCTTCACCCACACCAACTGCCGCGCCCACACGCAAGCGTCCCTGGCTATCCTTGCAGGCATTCGGATATTCGGTGGATTTGAGGATGTCCTTGACCGTCATCAGACCGCGCAGCTCGAAAGCATCATTGATCACCAGCACACGCTCGATGCGGTGGCGGTGCATCAGCGCGCGCGCCTCGTCGATGCTGGCATTCTCCTTGACCGTGATCAGGCGCTCGCGCGGGGTCATGATGTTGCCGATCGACTGGTCGAGATTGGTTTCGAAACGCAGGTCGCGGTTGGTTACGATGCCCACCACTTGCTTACCCTGCAAAACGGGCAGGCCGGAAATCTTGTGCTGGCGGGTCAGATTCAGCACATCCCGCACCGTCATGTCGGAGCGGACGCAGATCGGGTCTTTCACCACGCCGCTCTCAAAACGTTTGACCTTGGCCACCTGCGCCGCCTGCTCCTTCGGCGACATGTTTTTGTGCACGATGCCGATGCCGCCCTCCTGCGCCAGCGCAATGGCCAGGCGCGCCTCGGTCACGGTATCCATCGCCGCCGACAGCAGCGGGATATTCAATCGGATATTGCGGGATAGCTGGGTGCGCAGACTGACATCGCGCGGCAGGACATCGGATTGCGCCGGGAGCAACAAGACATCGTCGAAGGTAAGTGCTTTTTGAGTGATACGCATGGGAGTCCCTTCCGCAAAGCGCGCATTATATCAAAAGTTGTCCCCGCACCTTGGCCCGACGCAGGTATCTATTGGTGCTTCTGCGCCATCACATACATGATGTGTTCAAAAAACAGCTCGCACCAGTCCAGTTCGCTGCTTTTCAGGGTATTCAACAATTTATTCACTTCAGGCAACGGCCATGCCGGATCATAGCTGACCAACATATCCAGGGAGTAGTGCGCCAACATCTTCTCGATCTTGGCGCCGCGCCAATTGATCTTGTCCAGCATCAGCGCCAGATCCTTGTCCGTTTCCGCATCGATCATCATGTCGCCGTAGCGCTTGGGATGTTCTTGTGTGAAGCGGATAAAGCGGGTCAACAGGTAAAAGAATTCGCCCTCGTTGTCCTGCGTGACTTCATCACCCAACATGAAGGGGAAAGCAGCCAGTTCCAGCCAGTAATAATTGAGCTTGGGATTGCGCCACTTGCACACACCCACATAGCCTTTGCGCGCCTGGGCGCGAGCGATGCAATCGTCTATGATCATCCGGTCCGACGCGCGATCCACCAGATCGGGGTCTCTCAACACGATCGGTTTAACCAGAAAAAAATCGGGAAAATCATCGAACAATTTGCCGCTAGTCTGGTGCGATCGGTAATAGGAGCGAAACAGGCGCAACACCAGTTCCTGATTTTTTTCCACCTGCAAATAATCCTGGTAGCTCGCGCCCTTGGTCTTTTTGTGCGGCATGCGCTCCTCCGGTCTGAATTTCATTCGCGCTTATCAATACCCGCAAGGCAAAGCGCGCGAATCCGCCCGCAATGATAAATTGACG
>CAZSIO010000205.1:0-2371 GCA_964606865.1 uncultured Sideroxydans sp. | reverse complement strand
GCAGCAATTTCAAGGTGACGTATCCGCAGGACATTGAACTGGCGGAGTTGTTGTTGAAGGAAAAACATAATTAGCCACAGAGTTCACAGAGCGCACAGAGAGGTATGGCAGGTTTTGCAAGTTGGGCAAAAAGCCGCCCATCCCTGCTTAACCCACTTCTCTGTGACCTCTGTGTTCTCTGTGGCGATCGGTTTTAATTTGATTGAGAGTGAGTGATGAGAATTGGTCAAGGTTTCGATGTTCATCAACTGGTGGCGGGGCGCAAGCTCATCCTCGGCGGAGTGGAGATTCCGTACGACAAGGGTTTGCTCGGTCATTCCGATGCGGATGTGCTGCTGCACGCCATTTGCGATGCGCTGCTGGGGGCGGCGGCGCTGGGCGACATCGGGCGCCATTTCGCCGACACCGAGGCGCAATACAAGGACATCGACAGCCGCATCCTGTTGCGCGAGACCCTGCATCTGGTGCGCGAAGCCGGCTGGCGCGTCGGCAACGTGGATGCCACCCTCATTGCCCAAGCGCCGAAGATGGCGCCGCACATCCCGCAGATGGTCGCCAACATTGCCGCCGACCTGCGCCTGGAAAAACATGCCGTCAACGTGAAGGCGACCACCACCGAACAGCTTGGCTACACCGGGCGCGGTGAAGGCATCGCGGCGCAGGCGGTGGTGTTGCTGCTGGCGGATTGATGCGTATCCTCGCAATAGAAACCTCCACCGAATACTGCTCCGTTGCGCTGTGGCAGGACGGTACGCTGAACGCGCGTTGCGAACGCGTCGGGCAGAAACATTCCGAGGTGTTGCTGGGGATGGTGGACGGTGTACTGCGGGAGGCGGGATGTACGGTGCAAGAGGTCGAGGGCATCGCCTTCGGCAAGGGGCCGGGCTCGTTCACCGGCGTGCGCATCGCCTGCGGCGTCGCGCAAGGTCTGGCGTTCGGCGCCGATCTGAAGGTGGTCGGTGTGTGCACGCTGCACGCGCTGGCCGAGGCGACGGGGCAGGACAAGGTCATCGCGGCGCTGGATGCGCGCATGGGCGAGTTGTATTTTGCCGCCTACGAAAAACGGGACGGCGCCTGGCGAACGGTGATCGAACCCTGCTTGTGCACGGCGCAGTCGGCGCCTGATGTGGCGGGTTCCGGCTGGTTCGGTTGTGGCAGTGGATTTGCACTGGATTCCCCCACCCCAACCCCTCCCCCGGAGGGAGAGGGGCTCAAGGTGCGTTACGGCGCACAGTTGTGCGGCGTGGCGGCGCAGGCCGTGCCGCAGGCCGCTGCCATCGCGCGTTTGGCGGTACCCGAATTCGCACAGGGTCATGCAGTCGATGCGGCGCAGGCCTTGCCGCTGTATCTGCGCGACAAGGTGGCGCTGACCACGCGTGAACGGGCCGCAAGATGATTCTGCGCGACATGACCGAGGCCGATCTCGATGCGGTGGTGGCGATCGAGCGCGAGGTGCACCCACATCCGTGGACGCGCGGGAATTTCAGCGATGCCCTGGCGAGCGGCTATCAATGCAAGATCGCCGGGTCGGCACAGGGGATGCCGGGGTATGCGGTGATGATGCCGGGGCCGGACGAGGCCGAGTTGCTCGATATCGCCATCGCTGCCGTGTATCAGCGCCAAGGCTGGGGACGCAAGTTGCTGGGCGAGATGCTGGTGCTGGCGCGGCGGCACGGGATGCGGCGCGTGGTGCTTGAAGTGCGCGTCTCCAACACGGCGGCGATCGGCTTGTATCGTCAGCTTGGATTTGCCGATATTGGCCTGCGCCGCGATTACTATGCGGCCAGGGATGGACGCGAGGATGCGCTGTTGATGGGATGCCTGTTATGAATATCCGCGACGAGGAAGTGTTGCGCGAGCTGAATCTTTATCCGCTGTGGGTAAGGCGTGATGCGCCATTGCCGGCGCAACCCGCTGTCGGGTTAAAACCCGACCCACAGGGTGCGGCGGATGTTTGTGGGTCGGACTTCAGTCCGACGCAGTCCGGGAAATTGGCACAACCTGTCGGGTTGAAACCCGACCCACAGGGTGCGGCGGGGTTGGTCGGTCAGACTTCAGTCCGACAAGTAGCTGGTGACTCGGCAACCCTCAAACAGCAGGTGCGCGACTGCACCGCCTGCGCACTGCGCGCGGGCTGCACGCAGACTGTGTTCGGCGTGGGCGACGAACAGGCCGATTGGCTGTTCGTCGGCGAAGGTCCGGGCGCGGACGAAGATGCGCAGGGTGAACCGTTCGTGGGGCAGGCGGGCAAGCTGCTCGACAACATGCTGGCGGCGATCAAGTTGAAACGCGGCGACAACGTGTATATCGCCAATGTCGTCAAATGTCGTCCGCCCGCCAACCGCACCCCGGCGCCGGATGAGATCGCCAC
>CAZSIO010000204.1:0-2375 GCA_964606865.1 uncultured Sideroxydans sp. | reverse complement strand
AACCATGTTCCTGCGCCAGAAAGAAAGCTTCCTCCCACTTCGCGCGCTGTTCCGGTTTCTCGGCCTGGGCCAGACCGCGCGCGACGCGACGACGCACGTCCTGTACCGTTTTTTCATCCTCTTCCGCGTATTTTTCCAGCAAGACTTCGGTGCTGATCTCCTGCGGCGTCATGCTGGTTCCCTCGGCGGTGTTGCCCGCCAGATTGCGGGTGAGTTTTTCCAGGAATTCCTGCCCGGTGAGGGGTTTCTTGTGGGCGGCGGTTGGGGTTGAAACGTCTTTGTTGTCAGGCATGGTGCGGCTCCCTTGATGGTGTGGCGTATTCTTGGGCGAACACCATAGGTAGTGGTCGCCGGTTAGATTTTCACTAACTCTAGGGGGTGGGGGCGGTTTTGGCAAGCAAAAATATCGTCAATCTTGGGTTGACCGCAGAGCAGAAAAGCGTTATCGGCCGACTCATTCCTGCGACAAAATCAACACAGAATTCACCCATCGGCCAGCCATTGCCTGCACCGTGTCAATCCAGCACGTGCGACACCAGGCCATCCGCCAGCTTGGGTTCAAACCAGGTGGATTTGGGCGGCATCACTTCATTGGCATCGGCAACCGCCATCAAATCTTCCATGCGGGTGGCGAACAGGGAGAAGGCCGCAGCCATCCCGTCGCGGTTGACGCGCTTTTCCAACTCGGGCAAACCGCGTATGCCGCCGACGAAGTCGATACGCTTGTCGCGGCGCGGGTCGCTGATGCCGAGCACCGGCGCGATCAGGTGGTTTTGCAACAGGCTCACGTCAAGACGCGCCACCGGGTCGTTTGCCGGGATCAGGTCGGCGCGGATCTGCAGGCGGTACCATTGCCCCGGCAGGTAAAGGCCGAATTCGCCGGGTTTGGCGGGTTTGACCGCTGCCGTGCTGGGGGCAACTGTGAAGTTCTCGCCAATGCGCTGCAGAAAGGTTGCCGCATCCATGCCGTTCAGGTCGGTCATGACGCGGTTGTAATCCATGATCTTCATCTGGTGGTGCGGGAAGATGACGGACAGGAAATAGTTGTAGCTTTCTTCGCCGTTGTGCGCCGGATTGGCGGCGCGCCGCGCTGCGGCCACACGCGAGGCGGCAGCCGAGCGGTGGTGCCCGTCGGCGATGTAGAGGGCGCGCATGCCGTCGAAGGCGGCGGTCAGTTGCGCCAGCACTGCCGCATCGCGGATCACCCAGATGGTGTGGCGGATGCCGTCTTCCGCCGTCACATCGGCGTCGGGCGTGCCGCTGGAGGCGCCGCGCAGGATCTCGTCCACTTGCGGGGCAGCAGGATAAGCCAGCAGCACCGGTCCGGTCTGGGCATTGAGCGCGTCGATCTGGCGCACGCGGTCGTCTTCTTTGTCGGGGCGGGTAAATTCGTGTTTGCGAATGCGGTTGGTGTCGTAGTCCGCCACCGAGGCTGCCGCGACCAGGCCGGTTTGGGTATGGCCGCCCATGATCAGGCGATAGGCGTAATAGCAGGGTGCCGCATCGCGCGCCAGCACGCCCGCCGCCAACATTTTGCCGAGATTCTCCGCCGCCTTGGCATAGACCTCCGCCGCATAGGGATCGGTGCCGACCGGCAGATCGATCTCGGGTTTGGAAATGTGCAGGAAGCTCCACGGCTTGCCTGCAGCACGCCCCCGCGCCTCGTCGGTGGAAAGCACATCGTAGGGTGGGGCGGCGATCTCTGCGGCACGTGAAGGTGCGGGGCGCAAACCGGTGAATGGGCGGATCAGGCTCAATTGAAACTCCTTGTTTTTTGAAAGTTGTGCATTCTAACGTGGGAAGGACTGATTACGTTCGCCAAGACCCGCGAGGCGACCCGCCCAGCCTGTGCGGCAGGGATGTTGCGCCGGGCGGGCAGGATGAGATTCATTCTGAAGCGGGATCGAGTGGGCGGCTGACGGAGCGCATTTTAATCCAGCCCATGCCCGTACCCCGGAAAAATATGCGTCGGGTTGAAACCCGACGGCCAACTACCCGATCAACCCCGTCGGGTTGAAACCCGACCCACGGGTGTTCATCTGCCTGCGGCACGCTGCGCGCGATATGGCTTTACCGGGTCAGATGCAGCGCCTGCGCCACCACCTCATGTGTCAACTGGGGGGCGAACAGTTCGATGAAGTGATAAGCGAAGCCGCGCAGGTACTGGTTCTGGCGGATGGCGATACGCGTGGTGCTGGGCTGGAACAGGTGGCCGGCGTCGAGCATCTGCAGGTGGCGGTCGCGCTCGGGGATGAACGCCATCTGCGCCACGATGCCGACCCCCAGCCCCAGTTCAACGTAGGTTTTGATGACGTCGGCGTCGATGGCGGTGAGCGCGATGTTGGGTTCGATCCCGGCCTCGCTGAACGCCTGGT
>CAZSIO010000203.1:0-2380 GCA_964606865.1 uncultured Sideroxydans sp. | reverse complement strand
CTGACCTATTATCGCGGCACGACCGACAAGCGCCACCAGTATTTCGGACCTTACCCCAACGCGCAGGCGGCGAAGGAAACCATCAATCTGTTGCAAAAGGTGTTCCGCCTGCGCACCTGTGAAGACGGTGTATTCAGCAACCGCACGCGTCCCTGTTTATTGCACCAGATCCATCGTTGCAGCGCGCCGTGCGTGAACATCATCAGTGCCGAGGCTTACGCGACCGACGTGCGCAATGCCGGCTTGCTGCTGCATGGCAAATACGATGAGGTGGAACAGCGCTTGCGCGCGGCGATGGAGCAGGCGGCGGAGCAGATGGAATACGAACACGCCGCCGCCTTGCGCGACCAACTGCAGGCCTTGCATACCGTGCAGCAGCAGCAGTTCGTGGAGAGCGGGCGCGCGACCGATGCCGACATCGTCGCCGTGGTCGAAGAGCAGGGCGCGCTGTGCCTGAATCTGGCGGTGGTGCGCGGCGGGCGCCATCTGGGGGACAAACCCTTCCTGCCGCAGAACGTGCAGGGACAGGACAGTGCCGAAGTGCTGCAAGCCTTTTTGGCGCAGCACTATCTGGAGCATCACGCGCCGCCCCTGATCGTCACCAACCTGGCGGTCGATGATGCCGCGCTGGCCGATTTGTTGAGCGAACAGGCCGGACACAAGGTGCAGATTCGCCACAGCGTCAGCGGTGAACGGCGGCAGTGGCTGGAGATGGCGCAGGCCAATGCCTTGCTCGCCCTGCGCCGCCAGGCCGGCTTGCAGGCCGGGCAGACCTTGCGCCGCGACGCCTTGCGCGCGGCGCTGGCGTTGCCCGATCTGCAGCGGATCGAATGTTTCGACATCAGCCACACCATGGGCGAGGCAACGGTTGCTTCCTGTGTGGTGTATGACGAACTTGAAATCCGGCCGCAGGAATATCGCCGCTTCAACATCGGCGACATCACCCCCGGCGATGACTATGCGGCGATGCGCCAGGCTTTGCAGCGGCGCTACCAGAAATTGCCGGCGGGCGAGGGCAAGCGCCCCGACCTGATCCTGATCGATGGCGGGGCCGGGCAGTTGGGCATTGCGGTGGAGGTCATGACAGATTTGGGCCTGACCGACATCGCGCTGGTCGGCGTGGCGAAAGGGGTGGAACGCAAACCGGGAATGGAGCAATTGTTGCGACCCGGCGCGGAAAAGCCTTTACAATTGCCGCCCGACAGTCCGGCTTTGCATCTGATCCAGCAGGTGCGCGACGAGGCGCACCGCTTTGCCATCAGCGGACACCGGGCGCGGCGCGGCAAGGCACGCACCGCATCGTCGCTGGAAGAGATCGAGGGCATCGGCGAAAAACGCCGGCGCAATTTGTTGACCCACTTCGGTGGTTTGAAAGGCGTGCAACAGGCAAACGTGGAAGAACTGAAAAGAGTGGAAGGCATCAGTCCGTCGCTCGCAAAAAAAATATACAACCATCTGCACTGAAACATGCCGACCAATATCCCAAATCTGCTGACCTGGTTTCGCATCCTCCTGATCCCCGTATTCATCGGTGTGTTTTACGTGTCGGATGAAACGCTCAGCCTGCACCACAAACATCTGCTCGGCACATTCGTCTTCTGGCTGGCCTCGATCACCGATTGGCTGGATGGCTATCTGGCGCGCGCCCTGAACCAGAGTTCGGCGTTCGGCGCATTTCTCGATCCGGTCGCGGACAAGCTGATGGTGGTTGCCGCGCTGATCATCCTGCTCCAGCTCGGCCACGTGGATGCGATCATCGCCTTCATCATCATCGGGCGCGAACTGACCATTTCCGCCTTGCGCGAATGGATGGCGCAGTTGGGCAGCAGCAAGAGCGTCGCCGTCTCCATGCTGGGCAAGATCAAGACCGTATTCCAGATGCTGGCGATTCTGTTTCTCCTGTATCAGGAATCCCTGTTCGGCATTCCCACCCGCCAGGTCGGCACTGTGCTGATCTATCTCGCCGCCATCCTCACCCTGTGGTCGATGGTGTATTACCTGATGTTGGCAAGGCCGCAGATTGCGGCAAAATCGCGCGATCAAAATTGATTTTTCAGGCTTGCTCTGTATAATGCCGCGCTCTCGGGGTGTAGCGTAGCCTGGTAGCGCGCCTGGTTTGGGACCAGGATGTCGGGAGTTCGAATCTCTCCACCCCGACCAGGTTCAGGTAGTACGAAGCAATGTTGGATGCCGAAAGAATTGTGCCCGTAGCTCAACCGGATAGAGCACCAGCCTTCTAAGCTGGGGGTTACAGGTTCGATTCCTGTCGGGCACGCCAATAGTTTTGCCGTTTCAACGGTGGCTGTAGCTCAGTTGGTAGAGCCCTGGATTGTGATTCCAGTTGTCGTCGGTTCGAGCCCGATCAGCCACCCCATATTCA
>CAZSIO010000202.1:0-2381 GCA_964606865.1 uncultured Sideroxydans sp. | reverse complement strand
CCGGCGCTACCGGCTCCGGCTTGATCGCGGCAACCAGTGGCGGCGCAGCCGGTGTCATAACCGGGCTGGGAGGCGGCGGGGGCACCTGCCGCAAGGCGACGGGCGCTACGGACGGATTGAGTTCGCGCCAGACGTAATAGCCATAACCCGCGCCAAGTGTGCCGCAGATCAGCAGCGTAGTCGGCACCAGGCCGAGATTCCAGCGGCGGCGCGGCGGCGCTTTTTTCTTCGCCGCGAACAGGTTCTGGCCGGCTGCGCGTGCCGTATCGGATTGGCCGGCCTCGGCACGCGGCGCAGCACTGGCCGGCGCTTCCTCCAGCGTCAGACCGGTACTTTGCGTGCCGTGCCCGGATTTCTTCAGCGCGTCGAGAAGCAGGCTCATGGCGATTCCTTCCCGCTTTCAGGCTGCAGGAAATCCGCCGTGGGCAGACTGCTGCGGAACGCGGCGAAATCGCCGTCGAGGCTGGCATCCTTGATCACCACCGGGCGCAGGAAGATCACCAGCTCGGTCTTGGTCTTGGTGTCGTTGCGGTTCCTGAACGCGGCACCCGCGACCGGAATGCGGTCGAGCAAGGGGATTCCATCCGTCAGATTGTTGATCTCGTCTTGCATCAAGCCGCCCATCACCGCGATCTGGTTATTGCCAATCTTGAGCACGGACTCCATTTCACGTGTCTGCAATTGGGGGATGCGGCTAGTCACCCCGGCTGTCGCCAACGACGGGTTAGGGTCGTTAACATAACCGAGCAAGCGGGTGATGGAAGGACGCAAATTGAGCAGCACCGTATCGCTGTCGTCGATCTGCGGCGTTACGCTCATGGTGAAACCGGTCGGCACCGTCACCGCGGTGGTGGTGAAAGTGGTGGTTGTGGTGGTCTGGTTGGAAACGGTATCCGCCTTGATGGTGAAATAGACCAGATTGTCCACCACGCGCAGCATCGCGGTCTGGTTGTTCATCACGCTCAATTTTGGACTGGACAACACCTTCACATCGCCGAAGGAATCGAGCAGTGAAAGCGAGGCGCTCAAGTCACCGAGCTTCGATGTCGGGTTGAGATAATCCAGGATCAGCATGCTGCCGGTGCTGCTCGCCGGCAGACCGGCCGAGCCTGCTTGCGTGATAGAAAATCCCTTCGCCCCCGCCAGACGCAACCGCGACCAGTCAATGCCCTGCTGGTAGTTGCTGTTCAGGCGCACTTCGGCGATGGTCGCTTCGATCAGTACCTGACGGCGCGCGCTGCGCATCACCTGCACGATGAACTCCTGGATCTTCGCGTGCTGTTTGCCGGTGGCGCGCACGGTGATGATACCGGCCTCTGGATTGGAGATCACTGATGCCGCCTGCAAGGTGCGGTAATCCTTGAAGTCCTGCTCACTGCTGCGTTGCTGCTCGACGACTGCGGACTTGCTGCCCTCGCTCTCGCCCTTGGACTTGGCGCCTGCGGCGTTCTCATTCTTCTCATCCGAAGTCTGCACGGTCGCAGTCGAAGCGCGACGCCCCACCACGATCTCCTTGTCTGTTTCGTTCAGGATGTCGGTGATGTTCTTCACCAGCGTGTCCCAGAAATGGTTCTTCGACGCATTCTTGATCGACAGTTGCGAATTGTTGCCGCCGGCCCCCGCGCTGCCGCCCACTTGGGTGGTATTCGAGATGCCGCCATCGGAATCGCGCGACATGTTGACGTAATCGATCTTGTAGTTCTTCAGATACGGCGAATCGGGCATCACCGCCAGACGGCTGTCGTTCAGCTCGTAACGCATCGCCACTTGCTGGCTGATGCGGTCGAGGATCTGCGGCAGGCT
Organism: uncultured Sideroxydans sp.; assembly: GCA_964606865.1. Lineage (GTDB taxonomy): Bacteria > Pseudomonadota > Gammaproteobacteria > Burkholderiales > Gallionellaceae > Sideroxyarcus. Next base: position 578 of record CAZSIO010000202.1, on the reverse strand, counting down.
CTGGTCGATGGCATTCAGCGTGACATTGCCTTCGATGCCGGGATGGATGTCGATGTTGATCTTCGCATCGCGTGCCAACGCGAACAGAATCTCGCGCGCCGGCAAATTGGTGACGACAACGCTATAGGTTTCCACTTTCGCCGCAGGTTTTGGCGGCGGCAGGATAACGGCATGGCGGATGGGTTGCGGGATGGCGCCGCTTGCTTGCGTGGCCGCAGCGGAGGATTGCTGGATGTGCTGGTCGGAAGGCTTGATCGGTCGTGTGCCGCAGGCAACGAGCGAGACGCTGGCAACACAAAGTAGTACGTGACTGTACTTCATTCCATTTTCTCCCTGTGGGTTTTGCGCAAAGTAACCCAATTCTACGTGGCTGGCAACAGTTCAGAAGGCCTATATATTCTTCATATCATCGGCTTAGGGCGCATCTTGCGAGTCATCCAGCAAGTACACGGTTGGCGCGAAAGCCTCCAGATAACGTTGCGGCAATTGCGGGATGACGGCGCGCGCCTCCCGGCTGGTGGCGTAAGTGCCATACAGCACGCGAAATGCATCGCCGCCATGCAACTGGATGGGCAACA
>CAZSIO010000201.1:0-2382 GCA_964606865.1 uncultured Sideroxydans sp. | reverse complement strand
GCCGCCCGGAAAAATTGCTGATGAGTTTTCACGGCTTGCCGCGCTACACGCTGGAGCGCGGCGACCCCTACCACTGCGAGTGCCACAAGACCGCGCGCCTGCTGGCGCGGGAACTCGGGCTGAACGAAACCCAATACGCCATCAGTTTCCAGTCGCGCTTCGGCAAGGCCGAATGGCTCAAGCCCTACACCACCGCCACCCTGAAGGAATGGGGCAAGCAAAGAATCAAACGGGTGGACGTGGTCTGCCCCGGTTTCGTGGCGGATTGTCTGGAGACGCTGGAGGAGATCGCGCTGGAAGGCCGTGAAGATTTTCAGCACGCGGGCGGCGGCGAGTATCACTACATCCCCTGCCTCAATGACCGCAATGACTGGATCCACGCGCTGACCGCGCTGGTGCTGGATAACCTGCACGGCTGGTTGCCGACACCCGATGCCGCGCAACTGGAACAGAGCCGGTTGCGCGCCCTTGCTTTGGGTGCCCCCCGGTAAACCGGCTCAAGTCAGGCTGATCTTCTCCGCTTCCAGCTGGATCATGTAGCGCTGGACAACGTTGGCGGCGCCCCGGCTCAAATCGACGAACTCAAGGCCAATGCGATGGACCTGTTCACCGCTCCGGGTCTGGATCGAAGACCAGATCCCGCACACCCGCAGGCTGACAGGAACCCTGCCGATTTCCGGAAAGTCGATACTGCACCCCTCCAGGACCGCCCCTTGCACAAAAACTTCGTTCTGTGCCCCGCGATAGGTGATGCCAATACCCCCGACACTCATATCCACCAGGGTGACCTCCAGCGGTTCCGCTGCGGTCGGGATGCGACAGATGAGCGCCTTGTTCCCTTGCGGGGTGTACAAACGGAAGTATTCCCTGCGCTGGATGCGCTCGATGACTGCGGGCACATGCATGGAGAAGGCAAGGCCATCTTTCATCGACACCAGTTGCAGATGGCTGGCATGCCAGCGCACCTTGATGTCAGTCTGTGTGGCAAACGAAACCTGTTTGCTGTCGGTGATCTGCTGGTTGATCTTGTCGTCGGCGCTGACATCGATGCAGACGTATTTCCTGTCCCCGCTCACATAGAGCACCGTCGTCACCAAGCCGACCCCTGCGCCCGCATCAAGATTGATCACGACGCGATGCTTGGCCAACTCGCTCAGGACATGCACGATCTCCTGATGATTGTGGATGGCGAAGGGTGAGTCATTTTCGGCGTGGGTCATGGCAGTTTGTCGGTATATCTGTTCTGTATCGCCGCCCTGTCCGGCAACCGGCATGACAAGCGACGGGGATTGCCGGAGATTGGGCGCCGCATACTGGCCCGGAATCGGGTTGCTGTTATTTCCTGCCGCTGATCGCCGCCGCGAAACGCCGATCAAGATCGGGCTGATCCTCCAAGCCATCCAGCGCGGGCGACATCAGCGGGCCCAGCAGTTCCAGACGCTTGTCGAATCCCGGATGGGTCTTGAACATCAGCGCAAGATTGGAATCGGTCGGATTGATCGACTGCAGGGTCTGCAACACCGCGGGCAGCCCGTAGGGGTCATAGCCGGCGCGCGCCGCCAGCACCACGCCCATGCGGTCCGATTCAAATTCATCTTCCTTGTCCAGACCGCGCGCATACAGCTCGGTGCCCGCGCTGACCAGCTTGCTCAAACGCTCATCGCCGCCGTGCGACTCGATCGCGTCATCGGCAAGATCAGCCATCAGCTCACGCCGCGCGCCCTTTTTCAGCGCTTGCAAATGATGCTTGCGCAGCACGTGTGAAATCTCATGCGCCAGCACCCCCGCCAGTTCGGCCTCGCTGTTCATGCGCGCCAGCAAGCCCTTGGTGATGAACACGTAACCGCCGGGCGCGGCAAAAGCGTTGATGTCCGCATCATCCAGCACACCGAAGTGCCACGGCAGATCGGGACGCTCGCTTTGCAGGGCGATCCAGCGTCCGACGCGGTTCACATAGTTTTGCAGTGCCGGATTGTCGAGCAGGGGCGCCGCACCCAGCAGACTGCTGGCGATACCGGAACCCAGTTCGATTTCCTGCGGCTCGGTAACCTCGGTGTTGGCTTTCTTGACTTTCTGCACCACCTTGGCCGCCTTATCCCAATCGATACTGCCGAAATCGAAGGCCTGTGCCGACATGGCCAAGGTCATCGACCATAAAAGTATGAGGGCTCTCATTTTTTATCTCCCGACAGATAATCCACGCGCTGGGCCTGCAATTTACCCTCGGCCGCAAAACGTTGCGCGTCACGCCGGTTGGCGGCGTAGCGCTCCAGCTCCTGCAACGCCTCGGGATCGGGTTGCGCGTTTTTCAATTGCTCTTCCGACAGGCCGCGCACACCGGTGGTCACGGTGGCGCCGCTGCCGCCGCTGCGCGCCACGCTG
>CAZSIO010000200.1:0-2386 GCA_964606865.1 uncultured Sideroxydans sp. | reverse complement strand
AGCGGTTGCTGGGTTCGTTGCAGATTGACAGTGGTAAAATCCGCCGCGAACTTAACTGGACACCGCCCTACAGTTTGCAGCAAGGTTTGCAAGCGACTGCGGAGTGGTATCGCAATACCTATCTATGACCCTTTTATCGCCTGCCGTCGCATTCTTCGTTACCGTATCGGTAATCGCTTTTATTCTCTACAGCAAGTTCAGCAGGTTGGTTCAGGATGTTCCCAACGAGCGTTCCTTGCACAGCAATCCGGTGCCTCGCACCGGCGGCATTGGGTTGGTTATAGGGGTGTTCGCCGGATGGGGATTGATGTTGGGTGCGCTACCGTGGTGGTTGTGGCTTCCCTGCGCCCTGTTGTTCGCCGTGTCGTTGCTGGATGACATTCGCAATCTGCCTGTGTGGCAACGCCTGCTGGCGCATCTGCTGGCGGCCACGTTGCTTGTGTCCGGTTCGGGTATCCCGGCGCAATACGGTTTTCTGACCGCTATCGCCTTGTTTTTAATCGCGGCATGGATGATTGACCTGTACAACTTTATGGACGGTTCGGATGGTTTGGCCGGCGGCATGGCGCTGTTCGGCTTTGCCGGATATGGCGTGGCTGCGTTGCTGGCGCAGGATCAGGTGTTGGGGCTGGTTTGTCTGACGATCACGGCGTCGGCAGCGGGGTTTTTGTTGTTCAACTTTCATCCTGCGAAGATATTTCTGGGTGATGCCGGTTCGATACCACTGGGGTTTTTGGCAGCGGCGCTGGGCATCTGGGGCTGGCTACGCGGCGATTGGACGCTGTGGTTTCCGCTGCTGGTATTTTCTCCGTTCATCGTGGATGCCACTGTCACGCTGTGCAAGCGCACCTTGCGCGGCGCAAAGATCACGGAAGCGCATCGCGAGCATTATTATCAGCGTGCGATTCAGTTGGGGGCAGGGCATCGCCCGGTTGCGCTGATCGAATATGGCTTGATGGCGATTGCGGGTGTGGCGGCGGTTCGGGTGAGGATGCAGGACTGGCCGTGGCAGGTGTTGCTCACAGCGGGTGTGGTGTATGGTGCTCTCATGCTGATTCTGGATAGACGCTGGAAAACACAGGGCAGGGTGTCCGCATGATCAAATCCCGCGTTTATACATTCGCCGCGATTCTGCACGATGTGGTCGTGGCCGCCATCGCCTGGTGGCTGGCTTATCTGTTGCGTTTCAATTTCGATTTATCTCCGCTATTTATGGATGAATTGGTGCGGACGATGGTTTGGGTGGTGCCTTTGCAGGCCGTGGTTTTTGTCTGGTTCGGCTTGTATCGCGGTATATGGCGGTTTGCCAGCCTGCCTGATTTGCGGCGCATCGTGTTCGCCGTTGGTGTTGCGGCAGTTGCCATCCCGCTGGTGGTCGGTCTCTTTCGTTTGAATGTCATCGTGCCGCGCGCTGTACTGGTGCTGGATCCGATCCTGCTGCTGTTAATGATGGGCGGCAGCCGCTTGCTGTATCGCCTGTGGAAAGACAACCTGCTGTACGGCAGCTTTGCACTAAAAGGCGAACCGGTGCTGATCCTTGGCGCGGGTCAGGCGGGTGTCGGCCTTTCAAAGGAATTGGTGCGTAGCAATGAGTGGCGCGTGGTCGGCTTCCTCGATGATGACACGCGCAAGTCCGGGTGCATCCTGAACGGCATTAAAGTGCATGGCAAACTGGATGAGCTGGCGCACTGGGCGCAAAAGTTTGCGGTGAAACAGGCCATTCTCGCCATGCCGACAGCTTCACATTTGCAGCGCAAGCGGGCGATTGATCTGGCCAACCAAGTTGGCATCAAAGTGCTCACCGTGCCCGCGTTTGATGATTTGCTGAGCGGAAGGGTGTCGGTATCGCAATTGCGCGCGGTGGAACTGGACGATTTGCTCGGGCGCGATCCGGTCGAGTTGGACAAGGCTGGCTTGCACAGTCAATTAAGCGGCAAAACCATTCTGGTAACCGGCGGTGGCGGTTCGATCGGATCAGAACTTTGCCGCCAGATTGCGCGTTTCTCGCCGGCCAAACTGGTGCTGTTCGAGGCGGGTGAACTTGCGCTGTATAACATCGAGCAGGAATTGCAGATATCCTTTCCCTTGCTCGATATTGTTTATCTCGCCGGCGATGTGCGCGACGGCGAGCGTCTTGAGCAGGTCTTTGCCGAGTTCAAGCCGGGCGTGGTATTTCATGCTGCCGCATACAAGCATGTGCCGTTGATGGAGTGCCGCAACGCATGGCAGGCGGTGCGCAATAACGTGTTCGGCACGTGGCGCGTGGCGAGTTGCGCGCAAAGACATGGTGCCGAAAAGTTCGTTCTGATTTCCACCGACAAGGCAGTGAACCCGACCAATGTGATGGGGACCACAAAGCGTATGGCCGAGATGGTTTGTCAGGGAC
>CAZSIO010000199.1:0-2391 GCA_964606865.1 uncultured Sideroxydans sp. | reverse complement strand
GCTCGACGATCTCGATGGCGCGATCGACCCCGGCGCAGAAACCGCGCGGATTAGCGAGTAACAGTTCCATTTTGTTCCTTGGTCATAGATTTTATTCACATCCCTCATTTCGTTCGTCCCGAGCAGGCAAAGCCGTATCGAGGGAAGCCGAAGGCGCACCGTCGCGTACCGCGCCGGATGGTTCGATACGGCTTCGCCTACTCACCACGAACGGGTAGTGTCTTTTTCTGCTTAAGGCTATCCAAGATCAACAACGCCGCGCCGCAGGTGATGGCGGAATCGGCCAGATTGAACGCGGCGAAATGATAGCCAGCCCAGTGGAAATCGAGAAAATCCACCACATAACCGTAAGCGACGCGGTCGATCAGATTACCCAGCGCGCCGCCGAGGATGAAGGCCAGCGCGAAGCTGAACAGTTTTTCGGCTTGATGTTTGCGCAACAGCCAGATGATCCATACCGCAGCGACGATGGCGATGGCGGAGAACAGCCAGCGCTGCATGCCGCCCGCGTCATGCAGGAAGCTGAATGCCGCGCCGGTGTTGTGCGCCAGCACCAGATTGAAAAACCCGGTCACAACCATGCTCTCGCCAAAAACGAAATGGCTGTTGATCGCCGCCTTGCTCAACTGGTCGAGGACGATGACGATGGCGGCGATGGCTAACCATTGAACAAGGCCCCTCCCCCCTCGGGGGAGGGGTTGGGGTGAGGGAAGCTCTTTGACCAACGAGTGCGCCCTCACGCCCGGCCCCTCTCCCGGGGGGAGAGGGGAGTGCGATGGCTTACGCATATTCTCGCGCCTCGCCATCGCCAAACAGGTTGCTCACGCAGCGCCCGCACAGCGTCGGATGGTTGGCATCGCTGCCGACATCCTCGCGGTAATGCCAACAGCGCGCGCATTTTGGATGGCTGCTCGGTGTGACCTTGATCTCCAGTTCTCCCTCATGCCGATGCACCTCGGCGCGCGAGGTGATGAATACCAGGCGCAAGTCGTCACCGAGGCGGGTCAACAATTCGAAAGTTTCCTGTGCTGCGTACACATCCACTTCCGCCTGCAACGCCGAACCGATCGTGCCCGCCGCGCGCTGTTCTTCCAGTTTTTTGTTCACCTGTTCGCGCACGGCGCGGATGTCGTACCACGCACTCATCTGCGCGCCGCTCAATTCGCTATCGGGTAATTCATACCACAACTGCTCGAACACACTGGCCTCATCCCCGCCCCGCAGGGTCGCCCACACTTCTTCGCCGGTGAAGCTCAGGATGGGCGCGATCAGCCGTGCCAGCGCATGGGTAATGTGAGTCAGCGCGTTCTGCGCCGAGCGGCGCGCTTTTGAATTTTCGCCGGCGGTGTAGAGGCGGTCCTTCAAAATATCGAGATAGAAACCGCCGAGATCTTCCGAACAGAAGCCCAGCAGTTTCTGTACCGCAAAGTGGAACTCGTAGCGTTCATAGTCGGCGCGCATTTCGGCCTGCAATTTCTGCGTCAGTGCCAAAGCATAGCGGTCGATCTCCAGCCATTCCGCCACGGGCAGCCCGTCACGTTTTGCATCAAAGTCGCTGACGTTGGCCAGCAGAAAACGCAGCGTGTTGCGGATGCGGCGGTAGCTTTCCACCACGCGTTTAAGAATCTCATCCGAGATGGTCAGCTCGCCGGAATAATCGGTCGAAGCCGTCCACAGGCGCAGGATGTCCGCGCCTATGGTGTCGAAAATCTTTTGCGGCGCGATCACATTGCCTTTGGATTTCGACATCTTGTGGCCGTGGCCATCCACCACGAAACCGTGCGTCAGCAACGCATCGTAGGGCGCGCGGCCGTTGATGGCGCAGCCGGTCAGCAACGAAGACTGGAACCAGCCTCGATGCTGGTCGGAGCCTTCCAGATACAGGTCGGCAGGCGCGCGCAGTCCTTCACGCTTCGCCAGCACCGAGTAATGGGTGACACCCGAATCGAACCACACGTCCAGCGTGTCGGTCAGCTTGCGGTAATGCGCCGCATCGTCGCCAAGCAGCTCGGCACTGTTCAGCGAGAACCACGCCTCGATACCGGATTTCTCCACCAACTTTGCGACCTGCTCCAGCAGTTCCGGCGTGCGTGGATGCAGTTGCAGGGTTTCCCTGTGCACAAAGAACGGCATCGGCACACCCCAGTTGCGCTGGCGCGAAACGCACCAGTCAGGACGGTTTTTGATCATCGCTTCAAGGCGCGCGCGTCCCCAGGAGGGGAAGAACCGGGTATCCGCTACGGCATCATTCGCCAACTGGCGCAGGGTCGCGCCTTCTTCGCCCTGCTCCATGCCGATGAACCACTGCGGCGTGGCGCGGAAGATGATCGGCGTTTTGTGGCGCCAGCAATGCGGATAGCTGTGCGTCACTTTTTCCTGATGCAGCAGATG
>CAZSIO010000198.1:0-2408 GCA_964606865.1 uncultured Sideroxydans sp. | reverse complement strand
CGAATACCGCACCCAGCGGCTGGTGCTTGAGGCGTGGGATAAGTTGCATCATGCGAACCAAACAAATTAAAAGGGAGTAACCGTCATGCTGACCAGCTTAAAAATAGAAAACTTCAAGGCGTGGAAAAATACCGGTGAAATTCGACTGGCGCCGCTCACGGTTATTTTTGGTGCCAACAGCGCGGGCAAAAGCAGCTTGGGGCATTTGTTGCTGGCGTTGAAGCAAACGGTGCTTTCGAGTGACCGCAAGCGGCCTTTGCATTTGGGAGATGAGAAATCCTTGATCGAGTTGGGCACTTTTGCCGAGTGTTTGCATAACCATGATTTGGAAAACCCACTGAACTTTACGCTAGGCTGGAATTTGGCTAATCGCCAAGATATTCGTGATCCCCTGTCGCAGGCGAAATTTTCAGGGGATGGATTGAGTCTGGATGTCAGTATGTTGGCTGACAAGAATCAACAGCCACGCGTTGGCCAATTAATCTATCAGTTGTCGAATAAGGACAATCCCATTCTGAAGGTTGAGTATCTTCGCGATGATAAGGATAAGTGGGAGCTTAATTCTGAACAATACAAACTGGTGCGAAATACTGGCCGTGCTTGGCCGTTGGAAGACCCAGATAAATTTTATCGAATTTCTGATCAAAGTCGCGCACGTTTTCAGAATGCGGACTTTCTGTCGGATTTTGCCTTGCAACTGGAGGCGGCTTTGGCAGGGGTGTATTACTTGGGGCCGCTGCGTGATCATCCCAAGCGTATTTATTCATGGTCGGGAGAAACACCGGAGAGCGTGGGGCAGCGCGGGGAACTTTCTGTTGCCGCAATTTTGGCGGCAAGTGCTCAGGGCAGAATGTTGAATCGTGGGCCGAAAAAGCGGCAAGCGCGGTTCGATGAGTTTATTGCCCAATGGTTAAAAGATTTGGGCGTAATCAGTAGTTTTTCCGTTATGCCCGTCTCAAAAGGGCGTAAGGAATATGAAATTTTGGTCAAGACGCATGCGACTAGCAGTGAAGTAAAAATTACCGATGTGGGCTTTGGGGTTTCACAGGTTTTGCCTGCACTGGTTGAAGCCTTTTACTGCCCGCCTAACTCGACAATATGGATGGAGCAACCAGAGATTCACCTGCATCCCCAAGTGCAGGCAGAGTTGGCCGATGTATTTATTTCGGCAACCAAAGCTCGCGAGAACGGGATTGAACGAAATGTTCAGTTGATTGTAGAAAGTCACTCTGAACATTTCCTTAACCGTTTGCAACGCCGTGTTGCCGAAGGGGAATTGACTCCTGACGATGTGGCTGTGTATTTTTGTCGAAGATCAGGCTCTGTCAATGAACTGGAACCTTTGCGCTTGAACATGTTCGGCGAAATCGAAAATTGGCCTGAGAATTTCTTTGGTGATGAGATGGCCGATATTTCGGGGCGCACGTTGGCCGCCATGCAGCGAAGAATCGAGCTGCGTAAGGGTGATGAAAAATGATCATGGCGGTGATCGATACCAACGTATTGCTGGTGGCGAATGGACAACATGACGAGGCTTCACCCGAGTGTGTGAGCGAATGTGTGCGTCGCTTACAGTCCATGCAGACTAATGGGATAGCGGTGATTGATGATGGATTCCGTGTGCTGGGTGAATATCAGAACAAAACTCAGATCGCCCCTCCCAAAGGCGTTGGTGATGTATTTCTGAAATGGCTGCTAAGAAATGCAGGCAATGCAACGCGCGTTCACCAAGTGACGATTACCGAGACTGCGACTGATGAATTTGCTGAGTTTCCTGATCTTGAACTGCAACCGAATTTTGATGCGCCGGATCGTAAGTTTGCTGCTGTGGCAAATGCGCATTCTGCTAAACCGCCAATATGGCAGGCGGTGGATTGTAAATGGCTGGATTGGTGGCCAGCGCTGCGCGCGAAAGGGGTAGAAGTTCAGTTCTTGTGTCCCGAAGATGCCTGTCGGTTTTATCACAAAAAATTTCCAACGCAACCAGTGCCTGAATTACCACCCAATTGAACGATGCCTGATTTTTTCCGCTTCCCTCATACCCCACATATTGCCTGGCTTGCCGAGGGTGAGCCACGTGACGACAAGGTGTTGTCGCAGGCCGAAGCTCAAGCTTTACTGGCAGATGAGGTGGTGCTGGAAGAAAAGCTGGATGGGGCTAATCTGGGTTTTTCCCTCGGGGCAGACGGCATTCTGCGCGCGCAGAATCGCGGGCAATACCTAGCGGCTCCCCATGCAGGTCAGTTTGCCCGTTTGCCCGCCTGGCTGGCGCAACATGGCGACGATATTGCTGCGGTGCTGACGCCTGACTTGATGCTGTTTGGTGAGTGGTGCGCCGCACGTCATTCGCTGGACTATTCCGCGCTGCCTGACTGGTTGATGGTGTTCGATGTGTACGATCGCAAGGT
>CAZSIO010000197.1:0-2428 GCA_964606865.1 uncultured Sideroxydans sp. | reverse complement strand
ATCAGCGACAGCGAACCGGGCACCAGCCCGGCGATGCGGTAGGCGTTGACGTGGATGGCGTTGCCCAGCCCGAGTTCGACATCGCTCAACAACTCGCGCCGATAGGCATCGAGCACGATGTCCTGTGTCGCGCTTAATACGGCGAGCAGCGTGGCGATCCACGCGATGGCGACCAGATCGCTGGCCGGCGAAAACCCGCCCATCGCGGCGATGGTCAGCAGCAGGCCGATCTGGGTCAGCAGCATCCAGCCGCGTCGTCGTCCCAGCACCGGCACCACATAGCGATCAAGGAACGGCGACCAGATGAATTTCCAGGTGTAGGGGAACTGGATCAGCGCGAACAGGCCGATGGTCTTGAGATCGACGTGCTCGGTGCGCAGCCAGGCGGGCACCAGATTGAACAGCAGGAATAGCGGCAGACCGGAAGTGAAGCCGGTGAACACGCAGATCAACATGCGCCGCGTGAAGAGTTGCTGCCAGATGCTCATCGGAGTTGCGCTGCGTGGGTGGAGCGTCCCCTCATCCCAACCTTCCCCCAGAAGGGGAAGGAGTCATGTCCCCTCTCCCTCCGGGAGAGGGCTAGGGTGAGGGAGCAAGCTGAAAACTTAAGTTGCATGCCTGAAGCGATAGACCGCCGTGCTGCCGAGCAGGTTGGGCAGCACATGCACTTCGCGCGCGTTCGTGATGACGCGCTGATCGAGGATGCGCATGCTCATGTCATCGCACAGTTGTTCGAAATCGCGCAAGGTGCAGAGGTGCACGTTGGGCGTGTCGTACCACTGGTAAGGCAGCACGTCTGACACCGGCATGTGGCCTTGCATGATCTGCAGACGGTTCTTCCAATAACCGAAATTGGGGAAGCTGACGATGCCTTCGCGCCCGACACGCAGCATCTCGCGCACCAGTTTCTCCGTATGGCGCGTGGCTTGCAGCGTTTGCGACAGGATGACGAAATCGAAAGCGCCGGTTTCGAAGCCGGACAGCCCTTCGTCCAGATTGCTCTGAATCACGTTCACACCGCGCTCGATGCAGCGCAGGATATTCTTATCATCGATCTCCACGCCGTAGCCGCGCACTTCGCGCTCGGTCTGCAGGTAGTCGAGCAGACTGCCGTCGCCACAACCCAGATCGAGCACCGAGGCGCCGGCGGGGATCCACGCCGCGATGGCGGCGAAGTCGGGGCGCGACAAAATGATCGGTTCGCCCATTACGACAACTCCTTGGCCACGTTGTCGAGATAGTTGCGCATCACCGCGAAATATTGCTCGTCCTGCATCAGGAACGAGTCGTGGCCGTGGCGCGACTGAATTTCAGCGTAGCTGACGTTGCGCCGGTTGTGCAGCAGCGCCTTGACGATTTCGCGCGAGCGGTCGGGCGAGAAGCGCCAGTCGCTGGAGAACGACAGCACCAGAAAATCGGCCTGAACAGGCGCAAAGGCGCGTGCCAGATTGTGATCGGTAAGGCGCGCCGGGTCGAAATAGTCCAGCGCCTTGGTCATCAGCAGGTAGGTGTTGGCATCGAAATACGAGGCGAACTTGTCGCCCTGATAGCGCAGGTAGGACTCGACCTCGAACTCGATGTCGTAGCCGTATTGGTAGTCGCCCGAACGCAGGCCGCGGCCGAATTTGCCCGCCATCGCATCGTCCGACAGATAGGTGATATGGCCGAGCATGCGCGCCAGGCGCAGGCCGCGCGTTGGCACCACGCCGTGCTGGTAAAAATCGCCGCCGTGAAAATCGGGGTCGGTCAGGATGGCGTTGCGCGCCACGTCGTTGAATGCGATGTTTTCGGTGGTCAACGTCGGGGCGGTGGCAATCGCCAGCACATGGCGCACGCGGTCGGGATAGGTGATTGCCCACTGCATCGCCTGCATCCCGCCGAGACTGCCGCCCATTACCGCAGCGAACTGGCGGATGCCGAGCAAGTCGGCCAGCCGCGCCTGCGATTCCACCCAGTCCTCCACCGTCACCATCGGAAAGCTGGAACCATATTGTTTGCCGGTAGCGGGGTCGATGCTCGACGGGCCGGTCGAGCCATGACAGCCGCCGAGGTTGTTCAGCCCGACGACGAAGAACTTGTCGGTATCCACCGGTTTGCCGGGACCGATCATGTTGTCCCACCACCCGATGTTCTTTTCATCGTTCGCGTAATAACCGGCGACGTGATGATGCCCCGACAGCGCGTGGCAGACGAGGATGGCGTTGGACCGCTCCGCGTTCAGCGTGCCATATGTTTCGTACACCAGGTCGTAGCGCGGCAACACTCCGCCACTGTTGAAGTGCAGCGGCGTGTCGAAAGTGGCGCGCTGTGCGCTGACGATGCCTACCGAATTGCCCAAGTGAACTCCAAAAACAAAACCCGCACAGCTTTTAGCTAGAGCGGGTCACCTCGCTTTAGCTGGAATGTTTTACGTGCCCCGCAAGCTGAA
>CAZSIO010000196.1:0-2446 GCA_964606865.1 uncultured Sideroxydans sp. | reverse complement strand
CGATTCATCTTTTCGGGTGGCCTGCGCCATGTGCGTGAGCATCGCTTTGTTGGGCATCGCGCTGATGAGCGGCACCGTTTCCGCCACTGAATTCAGCCAGGTGCAGGCGAACGAAAGCACGGTGACGTTCTCCTACCGGCAGATGGGCGTGAACATGGACGGCACGTTCGGCCAGTTCACGGCGCAAGCCGCTTTTGATCCCGCCCAATTGGGCAAGGCGCAGGCGCGCATCGAGATCGACCTCGCCAGCATCGACACCGGTGTCGCCGAGGCGGATGACGAAGTGCAAGGCAAACTATGGTTCAACAGCCAGGCCTTTCCGGCGGCCAGCTTTGTTTCAACCGGCGTGAAGTCATTGGGTGGCAACCGCTACGAAGCGGCGGGCAAGCTCACCATCAAGGGCAAGACGCTGGATGTCGTTGCTCCCTTCAGCTTTGAGGCCAACGGCGCGCGCGGGATATTCGATGGCGCGTTCACTATCAAACGTCTCGATTACGACATCGGCGAAGGCATCTGGGCCGATGTCAGCGCGGTCGCCAACGAGATTCAGATCAAGTTCCACCTTGTCGTCACCGCAGCACCCGTCAAGAAATAGTCTCACCCCAACCCACCACAGGAGAACATCATGAAAAAACTTTTCGCTTTCACCCTTGCCGCATCGCTTTCGTCCATCGCAGTCGCCGCGCCGGAGACATATGTGATCGAGCCAACCCATACCCTGCCGCGCTTCGAGTACAGCCATTTTGGTTATTCCACCCAACTTTCCAAGTTCGACAAAACCTCCGGCACGATCGTCCTTGACCGCGCCGCGAAGAAAGGATCGGTCGATGTCGTGATCGATGCGACCTCGGTCAACACCGGTTACGCCCTGTTCAACCAGCATATCCAGGCAGCCGATTATTTCGACACCGAGATGTTTCCGACCATCACTTTCAAGTCGAACAAGATGTTGTTCAAAGGTGACCAGCCGGTTGCCGTCGAGGGTACGCTGACCATCAAGGACATCAGCAAGCCGGTGACGCTGACCCTCACCTCGTTCCTGTGCATGCCGCATCCGATGGTGAAGAAAGATGCGTGCGGCGCCAATGCCACCGTGACGGTTAAACGTTCCGACTTCAACATGGGCAAGAACGTGCCTTACGTCAGCGATGAAGTGAAACTGACCATTCCGGTCGAGGCGATCAAGCAATAACCGCAGGTTGCCCCTTAGGCGGTTTGTATCATGTGGGAGCCCGATTTATCGGGCGATAGATGTTGCCAGTCACCCGCTCAATCTGGCTCCCACAGGCTTATGGATTATTTGGAATAACCAACGAGGAAAATGAAATGACTGCCACCCTGTTCACCCCGGCCACGCTGGGCAAACTGCAACTCAAGAACCGCGTCGTGATGGCGCCGATGACGCGCTCGCGCGCCACCGGCAACGTGCCGAACGCGCTGATGGAAAAATACTACAGCCTGCGCGCCGCAGCCGGACTGATCATCACCGAGGGCACTTCGCCTTCGCCGAACGGTCTCGGCTATGCGCGCATTCCCGGATTATTTTCGTCCGAGCAGGTCGCCGGCTGGCGCAAGGTGACCGATGCCGTGCATGGCGCAGGCGGCAAGATCTTCGTGCAACTGATGCACACCGGGCGCGTCAGCCATCCGGCCAATATGGCGGCAGGCACCAGGATCGTCGCGCCTTCTGCTGTCGCACTAGCCGGTGACATGTGGACAGATAGCAACGGCATGCAGCCCTACCCAGTACCTGGCGAGATGTCTGAAGAGGACATTGCGATTGCCATCGCCGAGTATGCGAACGCAGCAAAACGTGCCATCGAAGCCGGATTCGACGGCGTCGAGCTGCACGCGGCGAACGGCTATCTGATCGATCAGTTCCTCAACACCGCGACCAATCAACGCCCCGACCAGTGGGGTGGCAGTGTGGAGAACCGCATCCGCTTTGCGGTGGAAGTCGCCAAGGCTGCCGCGGCGCAGATCGGCGCGGAGCGCATCGGTATGCGCATCTCGCCTTACGGCGTGTTCAACGGCGCCGTGCCCGATGCCAAAATGGACGCGCTGTATCTGCGCCTGGTCGAGGAATTGAACGCGGTTGGCCTGGTGTACATCCACGTGGTCGATCACAGCTCGATGGGCGCGCCGCAAGTCAGCCCGGAACTCAAAGCGAAGATCCGCGCCAACTTCAAGGGCAAATACGTCTTCTCCGGCGGCTACGATGCGGCGCGCGCGAACGCCGACCTGGATGCGCAAAAGGGCGATCTGGTCGCGTTTGGCCGTCCCTTCATCTCCAACCCGGACCTGGTGGCGAAGCTGCAAAGCGGCGCGGCGCTGACCCCGCCCGACATGAGCACCTTCTACACGCCGGGCGAAAAAGGCTATACCGACTACTGATCTTGGAATAGAGGCCGGAAGTAAAAAGCTACACGGAGAAATTCAACCCGGA
>CAZSIO010000195.1:0-2466 GCA_964606865.1 uncultured Sideroxydans sp. | reverse complement strand
GCCGCGAGCTGGATGCCATCGAGAACAAGGTCAACCACCTGCGGCTGCCGGTCGCCTTCTCCAGTCACTTGTACGAATTACGCAGTCACATCGGGCTGGTGCGGTCCCGCCTCGAAATCTGACTGGTTGCGGCATGCCTAAACTTTTGGCACGGCGTGCCGATACATCATTCAGCGGGGCGCGCTGGGCGTCCCACAGCGCAGGAGGTGTGACATGACGATCGTGATGAACATGGGCAGTGGCGAGATTGAGCGCGCAGCATCCACCGTCGAAACCAATGCTGACAAGGTGATGTACGCAGGCTGGAATTCGCAGCGGGCGGCGAATTGCGCGGGTTGTAACCTCCCCGACGGGCGGTACGGCATTCCGCTTTCGCTGGCTGATGCGGATATCGAAACCTTTCTGCAAAAGATGTACGCCTGCCAGCGCTGATTTTGCGCACCCGCTTCGCGCCGTTGCCTGCCCTTGCGTGCGTGCAGCGGGTGGCGGGCGGTGTGGCACGTTGTGCCGATTTTGTCCTGTTCCGCGTGTGCTATTCTGTGCCGAACATTTCCTGATTTTTCCGATGCGATTTCTGACACTTCTGCTGTTTTTGCTCCCGACGTTCGCCTGGGCTGGCGATGCGGAGGATTTCATGGCGGCGCGCGCTGCGTTTGCCGCCGGCCAGACAGCCAAATTGAACACGCTGGCGCAGCGCCTGAGCAATTCCCCGTTCGAACCTTACGTGACCTATTACCAGCTGCGCATGCACTGGGATGAGCCGGACAGTACGCCCATCCGCGCATTTTTTGCACGTGTCGAAGATTCGCCGGTCATCGACCAGTTCAGGGGTGAATGGCTGAAGCAGATGGCCAGGCAGGGGCGCTGGGAGGAATTCGCGGCGGAATATCCGAATCTGGTCGAGGCCGATGCGGAGCTGACCTGTCAGGCCTTGCAGTGGCAGCGCCGGGAAGACGAGGATAAGCCGCTGCTGGGCGCGCGCGCGTTGTGGTTCACCGATGCCGTGCAGGCTGACCCTTGCATGCCCTTGTTCGCGGCGGCGATCGGGCGCGGTTTCATCACTGCGCGCGACGTGCAGCAGCGGATGCAGCAGCTGCTCGAAACGGGCAAGCTATCCGCGGCCAGAAAACTCAATCCCTATCTGCCCGAAGCGGCGCGCTGGCCGCTGACCGAACTGGAAGCGGCATGGCGCAACCCGCAGCACTATTTGCACAAAACTTCATTTATCTCCGCCACCGATGGCCGCCGTGCGGTGGCGCTGTTCGCTCTGCAACGTCTGGCGCGGCGCTCGGTCAATCTGGCGCATGCCGAATGGCAACGCATCATCGGAAATTTTCCAGAAGGCGAGAGATTGTACGGGTTTGCCGCACTCGGTTACGCGGCCGCGCTGGAACAGGATGAGCGGGCGCTGGGCTGGTATGAGGCGGCGGGGGATGCCGAGCTGAACGAGAAGCAGTTGGCGTGGCGAGTGCGCACTGCCCTGCGCGCGGAAAACTGGTACGAGGTCAGGGTGAGCATCGACGCGATGTCGCCGCAGCAACAGAACGAAGCCGCTTGGCGCTACTGGAAGGCCCGGGCGTTGCAGGCGCTGGGCCGCGCCGCAGAGGCGCACGCCCTGCTTGTTCCGCTCAGTCACGAGTACCACTATTACGGCCAGCTGGCGGCGGAGGAATTGGGCGAAATTCCTGCCGCCGACACAGGGGTGAAGTTCGAGCCAAGCGAGCAGGAGGTGGCGGCGATGCAGGCGCGCCCGGAAGTGCGGCGCACCATCCTGCTATACCGCCTGGGGCTGCGCGTGGAAGCGGCGAAGGAATGGGATTGGGCGCTGCGCGGAATGGACGACCGTGAATTGCTGGTGGCGGCCGCTGTGGCGCAGCGCAACGAGATGTATGACCGCTCGATCAATGCCGCCATGCGCACCGTCGAATTGCACGACTTCAATCTGCGCTATCCCGCGCCTTACCGCGAGGCACTGCAATCCCCGTTGCAGGAGCACGATCTGGAAGAGGCATGGGTATATGGCCTGATGCGCCAGGAAAGCCGCTTCGTCACCCACGCCAAATCGGAAGTCGGCGCCGCCGGGCTGATGCAGATCATGCCGGATACCGCGCGCTGGGCGGCTCGGCGGCTCGGCTTGAAAGGCTATCGCAAAGGCATGATCCACCAGCTCGACATGAACCTGCGCTTGGGCACGTATTACATGAAGAACGTGTACAGCCGCTTTGACGACAGTCCGGTGCTGGCCTCTGCCGCCTACAACGCCGGGCCGACCCGCGCCAAAAAATGGCGCGCCAACCGCCCGCTGGAAGGCGCGATCTACGTCGAGACCATCCCCTTCGACGAGACGCGCGACTACGTGCGCAAGGTGATGAGCAACACCCTCTATTACGCGAAACTGTTTGGCCATACCTCCGAATCGCTCAAACAGCGACTGGGTGTGATCGACAGCAAAGATCCGGTCGTGTC
>CAZSIO010000194.1:0-2493 GCA_964606865.1 uncultured Sideroxydans sp. | reverse complement strand
GCATGTATCTCGACATGATGCAGCAGATCATGACCAGCAGCAGCAAGGTGATGATCGATCAGAAGAGTTCGAACGGCAGTTTGCTTTACCTGCCGCTGGATAAATTGATGCAACGGGGAGGGGCGGATTCAGCTGTGACCGCCCAAGCCGTGAAACCTGCCGAGCAGGGCGGATTGCCTGCCAGCGAGTTTGCGCCGACGACACGCGCGCGCGAACCGCTCTTGGGTCGTGAAAGGGAGGCGCGTTAATGAACACGAAAATTAGAAATCTGCTGGTGGGCACGATCATCGCCCTGATTTTGCTCAGCATGAGTGCGTTTGTGGTCGATCAACGCCAGGCGGCTATCGTCTTTCAACTGGGCGAAGTGGTGCGCGTGGAAACCGCGCCGGGGCTCAATTTCAAGTTGCCGCTGGTGCAGAACGTGCGCTTCTTCGATTCGCGGATTCTGACTTTTGATACCGCCGATCCCGAGCGTTTCATCACCGCCGAGAAGAAGAACGTGCTGGTCGATTCATATGTCAAATGGCGCATCTTCGACGTCAAGCAGTACTACATCAGCGTGGGCGGCGACGAGGCGCGCGCGCAGACACGGCTGATGCAGACCGTCAATTCCGCCATGCGCGAAGAGTTCGGCAAACTGACCATCCATGACGTGGTGTCCGGCAAACGCGACGAGCTAATGCGCGTGGTGCAGGAAAAAACCGATGGTGACGCGCGCAAGATCGGAGTCGAAGTGCTGGATGTGCGCCTCAAGCGCGTCGATTTTCCGGTCGAGATCAGCGATTCGGTCTATCGCCGCATGGAAGCGGAGCGCAAGCGCGTGGCCAACGAATTGCGTGCCACCGGCAATGCGGAAAGCGAAAAGATCCGCGCCGATGCGGACCGGCAACGGCAGGTGACCCTGTCGCAGGCCTACCGCGATGCGCAAAAGATCAAGGGCGAGGGCGATGCCAAGGCCACTGCCTTGTATGCCGCCGCCTTTGGCCGCAACTCGGAATTTTTCTCTTTTTACCGCAGTCTGGAAGCCTACAAACAGACTTTCAAGGACAAGGGGGATGTCATGGTGGTGGACCCCAGCTCCTCGTTCTTCAAATACCTTAAGAGTTCCGGCAAGGGCGGGCAGTGACCGGCGATGCTTGATTTCTGGCTGGCTGCGCTGGGTTTGATGCTGGTGCTGGAAGGATTGATGCCTTTTATTTTTCCCAAACCGTGGCGCGAAACTCTGCGCAATCTGGCGCAGTGGCAGGACGGACAGGTGCGCTTTCTGGGTTTATCGCTGATGCTGAGCGGATTGTTGCTGATTTACTGGATTAGATAATGAAACCAAAAACCTCTGTGGTGAGGAGGGCGGCATGAAATGGCTGTTGCCTGAATACATCCAGGACATGCTGCCACAAGAGGCATGGCGCATCGAGGCGATGCGCGGCGAAATATTGCAGATGTTGCGCCTGTCCGGGTATCAACTGGTGGCGCCACCGCTGATCGAATATGCCGAATCGCTGCTGATCCGCGACAGTGCGGATATGGATCTGCGCACGTTCAAGCTGGTGGACCAGTTGAGCGGCCGCACCCTGGCCTTGCGCGCCGACATCACGCCGCAGGTAGCGCGCATCGATGCGCACCTGCTCAACCGTCAGGGTGTCGCGCGGCTGTGCTATGCCGGCAGCGTGGTGCATACCCAGCCGACCGGATTGATGAGCACGCGCGAGCCGTTGCAGATTGGCGCCGAGCTTTACGGCCACAGTGGCATCGAGAGCGATCTGGAAATCCAGCGCCTGATGCTGCAATCCCTGTCCCAACTCGGTATCCGGGATATTCACCTCGATCTGGGTCATGTCGATGTGTTTCAGGCCTTGCTCGCGGACGAAGCGGTTCCCGGCGAGCAGGAGCGGGCGCTGTTCATTGCCCTGCAACAAAAAGATGTGCCGACCCTGCAAGGGCTGGTGCGAACCTTGCCCGCGCCGGTGCAGGCCGCATTACTGGCCTTGCCGCAACTGCATGGCGGAATCGAAGTGATCGCGCGGGCGCGCACCGTATTGCCGCAAGTGCCGCGCATCGCCGCGGCACTGCTGCAACTGGAACTGGCCGCGCAAAAATTGCAGCCATTGGCCGGCAGTATCGGGGTGGACCTGGCAGAACTGCGCGGCTACCACTACCACAGTGGAATGGTGTTTGCCGTGTATCACCCCGCCAGTCATGACGCGATCGCGCTGGGCGGCCGCTATGACAATGTGGGCAAGATCTTCGGGCGCTCGCGTCCGGCCACCGGTTTCAGCATGGACCTGCGCCAGTTGTATCCCTTGCTGCCGCAGCAGAAGCAGGCGCGGGCGATTCTGGCGCCGCATCGCGCCGATCCCGCATTGGAGGCATCAATAGCCGAATTGCGCGGGCGGGGCGAGACCGTGGTCGTGGATCTGTTGGGTAAAGCTGAATATCGGGCTGAATTGAATTGTGATCGTGAACTGGTCTTGCGTGACGGCAAGTGGATCGTTG
>CAZSIO010000193.1:0-2495 GCA_964606865.1 uncultured Sideroxydans sp. | reverse complement strand
CGCTGTAGGCCCTGAATTTTCCTTTGCCCAGTTCGTTGAACAGCACTTCGCCGAGAATGCTGCGTGCGGAATTGCCGGTGCACAGTACCAGCACGTTGTGTTGTTTTTCACTCATTGCATTGCCTTCTTGTAAAAATGGTTTGGCTGTTTTCAGAAAGTTTTTGTCGGGTTGAAACCCGGCCCACAAGGAACACATTCAACATGCTTTTGCTTTATCTGCCACCCCGCAGGCCTCGCCACCACAGCAATTTTCCGTCAGATAATCAACCATCCCGTTCATCACCTTGAAGTTCACCGCGTAATAGACAAAGCGCCCATCCTGCCGACTTTCCAACAGACCGGCGTGGCTCAGGGTCTTGAAATGGAATGACATCGCGGCGGGCGACATCTTTAGTTTTACGCTGATTCGTCCGGCCGCCATCCCTTCCGGTCCGGCCTTCACCAGCAGGCGGTAGATTGCCAACCGGGTCGGCTGCGCCAGCGCCGCCAATGCCTTCACCACTTGAGCAGGCTTCATTATTTTACGTTTCAATTGTTAAACGATTGTTAAACTATTGACGCGGATTTAAGCAGAATATCCGGGCGATTTCAAGTTTCGAGCCGGATTGCTTTTTGTGGGTCGGGCTTCAGCCCAATCCGCAGGGTGTTCAGTAAAAACGGAACGAGTAGAACAGATCAATCGCGTCTTCGATGCCGGTGCGGGTGACGAGCGTGATGCGCGGGGTGAGGGTGTAGGTGAATTTAGTGATGCCGCCGGGGTCGGCCACCCCCTGCTCGTAACTGAGATAGGCGCGCGATGACAGACGTTTTCCGACGGTGACAACCTGGCTCTGCAACAGGTCGCCGGTCTCTTTCTGGTGCAGCGACAATTCATCCACTCCGATGGCGCGCCCGATCTGCCCGGTGGATGAACCGCCGACGACATTGCCGGCTGCCGCCAGCAGCAGCGAAGCGTCGAACCCGCCGCTTTCCGGCACGCGCCCGAGCACGATCCAGGACAGCTTCTCCGCATCCGGCACGCTCGGGTTCGAAACCAGCCGCGTCACCGGATGGCGCGCGGTGCCGGTCACTTCCACGCCGGCTTCCACGCTCAATCCTTTGCGCAGCGCGAGGATGTTCAGGCCGGGATCATCCAGCGGACCCTGGAAGTTGAACAGGCCGCGTTCGACATCAAGGCGTTGTCCATAGACCTCGACGACGCCCTGCTCGGTAGCGATGGTGCCGTTAGCCTGCAATGCTTCATTCGCCGCGCCGTACACCGCGAGCTTGCCGCTCAAGCGCGATTCGAGTCCCATCGCGCGCAGGTAGAAGTGCTCGCCCAGATCCAGATTAAATGCCGCCACACGGGAAAAAACCGAATCATTCGCCGCCGTTTGCCCCACCAGCCGCACATCATCCGACAATCGCGGGCGGCTGCCGGGAATCTGCTTGATCAAACCGACATCGGCATTGATGTTGCCGCTCAAGGTTAGCGTCTTGCTGGCGTAGGCGGCTGCGGCCTCGCCGGACACGATCAGCCAGCGATCCGGGCGCTGTGCCAGCGGCAGCCCTTCTGCCACGACATCCAGTTGTCCCGTCTCGTCCGTCAGCAGAATGCTGCCCGTCGCACTCAAATGACCCGCCTGGCGCGGCAAACGGTACTCGCTCAATAAGGGATCTTTGGGCAGCGCCAGATATGGTGCGACGAAATCAAGGCGATCGATATGCACGGCATCCGGCGCGAAACGCAGGGCCAGTGCGCCCCGCTCCAGACGCACGCCCTGGTCAAGCAAAGCCACGCTCAAGTCTGCACCCTGCGCCTCGCCCAGCAGGCGCGGCATGTCGCGCGTGCCCAGCAGTTCGGCTTCGAGATGCAAACTGCCGCCGCTTTGCAGATTGCCATCCAGCATCGGACCCAACCAGCCGAGGTCGGCGCTGTGCAGTTGTACCTGGCCGCGCAGGGGCGCGTCCGGCGCAACGACCGGCACGCCATCCCGGGTGTGGTAAGGCATGCGCGCTTGCGCTGCGATTTCGCCCAGCCGCTCACCGCGGGCATTCAGTTGCAAATCGAGCATGTCATGTTCGGCCAGCAGACCGAGGTGCAAGTCGCTCAGACCGAGTCCCTGTCTGGTGTTGGCATCGACCATCCAGTCGCCGCTTTCACGATGCAGATCAAGGTTGCCGCGCCATTCGGGCATGGCACTCACGTCCCAGCCGCCGCCAAAGCGCAGGGTGTCGAGCGACTGCAAGGTATCCGCCGCGACATTGGCCTCGATTGCGCGCACGCCGATGCCGCCAAACTGCCCCGCAGTGTGCCAACCTTGCGGCGACCAGCGCGTCTCGCGCAGATCGACGCGGCCGCCCGCAACCGCGAGCTGCGCCGCACCCAGCGCGATCTCGTCCGGTGCCACGGTCAGCGGCGCGGCGGCTTGCAACTGCATGGGCAACACGCCCTGCGTGGTCAGCGCATCCAGCGCGCCCTGCCAGCGCCACGACTGCTCGGTGCGTGCCCAGCC
>CAZSIO010000192.1:0-2529 GCA_964606865.1 uncultured Sideroxydans sp. | reverse complement strand
AGTTTGTTGATTTAACCAGGTTCCCGCCTTCGCGGGAACGACGAATTGGACTTAACCAGAGATTCCCTAGTGTTTATTCGACTGCGACATGGAAACGAGCAGGCAGGCCGATTGATTCTTCAGCCTGCAGCTTTGCTCCATCTGCTGCATCGCCTCCCGATCACGGTGCATTCGTTTCAGCGTAAAGCCTTTGGCGAAGTACGCGCGGTCATCGTCGGCATTGATGGCAAGGGTGGCATCGAATTGTTGCAGCGCTTCCTCATAGCGGCCGGCATTGCCGTAAGCCATGCCCAGCATGTAGTGGATCGGCGCGAGTTGCGGGCTGATCGCCGCCGCGCGCTCGAAATCGCGGGCCGCCTCCGCCCATTTCTGCTGCGCCAGCAAGGCTTGCCCGCGGTTGTAGTAGATGCGGTCCGCGCCCGCCACCCGTTCATTCTGCAACAACAGCGCCGCGTCGTTCCACAAGCGGTAGTTGTCGCCGAACACCCACAAGCGATTGAGCGCCAGCGGGATCAGCAAGACCACCACGCATCCCGACAGCAGCAATGTTTTGCGCTGCGGAAACCGCAACAGCAGCAGCGGGATGAGCAACATCAAACCGGGCATCCACAAATAGCTGCGGTACAGCACAAAAGGCTCCTGCACGCGGACGGTGGAAAACTCGGTGAAGAACAGCAGCCACGGATAGAGCAACGCCAACCCCGCCAAGCCTTTCATGCCGCCGGATAGCAATAGTCGAACAGCCACCGCGCCGTAAAGCGCAAAACCCGCCGCCCCCAGCCAGCCCTGCCAGGCGGACAGCGAAGCAACAAAGGGTTCGCGCATGTCGATGGACATCCAGGCCGGATTGGGCAGCGCCCACAGCAGCAGATATTTGAAGAACAACCCGGCCTGGGTCAGCACGCTCAACAGATGCAACATCGCGCCGCCGGCAACGATGTCCTGCTGGGCAAACGATTCCACCGCCATCGGCTCGTAAGCCGTGCCCAACACCTGCACCAGCTTGCCCCTGGCGATCAGCACCACCAGCAAGGCAATTGCGGTGAACGCGCACCACACCGCCGCCAGCGCGGGCCGCGACAGGCGATTCTCCCGGCGCAACAGCAGCGTCATCGCCGCCAGCACGGCGGGCAGGGTCACGCTGTGCTCCTTGGAAAAACAGGCGATGAAAAAGGCCAGCAGCGCCAGCGGCAACCACTTCGCCTGCCCGCTCAACAGCGCGCGCAGATAAGCCCATTGCGCCAGCAGGACAAACAGCGTCGCCAGCAAAATGCTGCGCTCCGCCACATAGCCGGTGGCATACACAGCCAGCGGATGCAGCGCAAATATCAATGCGCCGAGCCATGCGCCCCAGGTAATGGTCATGATGAATCGCTGTTCCAGTATACGGGGCGGCGATTCGCCGTGACCGTTTCCCTCACCCCCGTTCCCCCTCTCCCGGTGGGCGAGGGGTACGGCAAGCACTCGCTGCGCGAGTTTCACATTGATGGCATCAGCTTGCTCGCGCAGCACGGCGGCCAGCAGTTGGCGCAACACGTGGAACAGCACGATGGCATTCGCCGCATGCAACAGCAGATTGCCCAGGCGGAACGGCTGGGGGAACAGATCGCTGAACACGCGCGCCGTCCAGCCCATGCTGGCAAAATGAAACCAGCGGAATTCCAGTTTGAACGGCGCGTGCGCGTAGTAATCGAGAAATCCGCCCGAGAACAACGGCACATCGTCAAACACCAGGGGATTGCCGAGGAACGGCAGATAGAGCGCGCACACGGCGGCCAGCAAAGCCAGCACCCGCCCGCGGTCACGCGCGCGGAAATAAGCTGAAAGTCTTGCGCCAGATCGTTTCATTTTTGTTCCCATGCTTCTCTGCAGCGGTTAAATCGAGTCTGACCCTTTGATCACTATTCTTCTCTGTAGCGGTTAAATCGAGTCTGACCCTTTGATCACTAACTGCGGGCTAAACATCACCACCCACCGGAAAATCCGGATACCCACAAAAAACAAACCCCTCCGGAGAGGGGTTTGTGTCAAACACAGCGACTGATTAGCAATTGAAGTATTTCTTCACAATCGGGTCGGTTGCTGTAGGCGTCGCGTGACCAGACGGAGGAGCTGCATAAGTATTGCAAATATTGGTCCAAATCACGGCGGTTGAAGAGGCATTCGGCGTCATCTGAAGAATAACACCATCGATCGTCTTAGCCCGGACATTGTCCAGCGTAATCTGGATGATATTTGGATCGTCAGCACCGCAGGTCGTGCAAGCGGTCATGCCGATTTTGGCTGCTTCGGCGATGGGGGTTGGGAATGTGGACAGTCCCAAGCTGGTCCAGCCTGCACCGGGCGTCCCCGAAACACCCGCCACATTAATGTAAGAACCTTGCTCCTGATAGTACGCGGCGATCGCCAGTTTCACCGGGTCGATCGCGGAAGACACTTTGGACAGCTTGGCCTTGACGACATAGTCCTGATACGCCGGAATCGCCACCGCGGCCAGAATGCCGATGATGGCCACCACGATCATCAACT
>CAZSIO010000191.1:0-2534 GCA_964606865.1 uncultured Sideroxydans sp. | reverse complement strand
CCGTGCGCGAGCAGGAAGTCAAGGCCTTGGCCAAACAGTTTCAGGATGCCAAAGCGGCTCTCGAAGCAGCCGGGACAACCCTGTCGGATGCGGCTCGGCGCATCCAGGAGCGCGAGATCGCCAATTTGAATCTGATGCTGCAAACCCGGCAACGCGAGTTCCGCGAGGATATGTCTTTGCGCCAGAACGAAGAGCTGGCGCAGATACTGGCCAAGGCCGACCAGGCGATCAAACGGATTGCCGAGAGCGAGCAATATGACGTCATCCTGCAGGAAGCCGTTTATCGCAGTCCGAAAGTGGATATCACCGACAAGGTGCTGAAATACCTCGCGGGCGAACAAGTTGAGCCGACGGGTAAATAAACCTTGAAACCTCAGTTGACCGCTTGCCATGAGTTATAGCGTTTTGGTTCTAAACAACTTTAGTCGCAATTTTACGCTCACCCGTTTGGTGAGGGCGCTACGGGCTGGATTGCACGGTTTTATTCCATGAAAAATCCGAGTTTTCGTTTGTCAGAAATCGTCGCCCGCCTGGGCGGCAAAGTACTGGGTGATTCCGAGACCGAAATTTTCCAGGTGGCGACTCTGGAAAAAGCCGCGCCCGGCAATATTGCATTTCTGGCCAATGCCAAATATCGCAAGCAACTCGCCGACAGTCGCGCTTCCGCCGTGATCATTGCCGAAAGCGATGCCGGGCTCACCGGATTGCCGCGTATCGTGGCGCCCAATCCCTATTCCTATTTTGCCAAATTATCCGCCTTGCTCAACCCCTTGCCGGCCATGCCGCCAGGTATTCATCCGACCGCGGTGATTGGTGCGGGAGCCGTGATCGCGCCGGATGCGCACATCGGCGCGCACGTCAGCATCGGTGCGGCCGCGTGCATCGGGGCGGGCACCGTGGTGATGGCGGGTTGCGTCATCGGCGAGCGCACGAGCGTGGGCACGCAATGCCTGCTCTATCCCAACGTGACGATCTATCACGACTGTGTCATCGGTCGGCAGGTGATCCTGCATGCCGGAGTCGTGATTGGTGCCGACGGCTTCGGCATCGCCATGGATGAAGGGCGCTGGCTGAAGATTCCGCAGATCGGCCGCGTGGTCATCGGCGATCAGGTCGAGATCGGCGCCAACACCACGGTCGATCGCGGCGCGCTGGACGACACGGTGATCGAAGAGGGCGTGAAACTGGACAACCAGATTCAGGTCGCGCACAACGTGCGCATCGGCGCGCATACCGCCATCGCCGGCTGCGTCGGCATCGCTGGCAGCGCAACCATCGGCAAATACTGCCGTATCGGCGGCAGTGCCGGCATCCTCGGCCATTTGCAGATCGCGGACAACGTCGAGATCGCGTCCTTCACCCTGATTGGCAAATCGATCACCGAAGCGGGCAGTTATGCCGGGGTCTATCCGTTCAGCAAGAACGACGAGTGGCGCAACAATGCCGTCCACCTGCGCCATCTGGGCGAGCTGGTGAAACGGGTCAGGGCCATGGAAAAAGAGATTGAATTATTAAAGGGAGAGAAAATATGAGCACCGTAATGGACATTCATCAAGTGTTGCAGTATTTGCCGCACCGTTACCCGTTTCTGTTGATCGACCGCGTGCTGGAGGTCGTGCCGAACGAGCGGATCGTGGCACTGAAGAACGTGAGCATGAACGAGCCATTCTTCCCCGGCCATTATCCGCATCATCCGGTGATGCCGGGCGTGTTGGTGATCGAGGCGATGGCGCAGGCGGCGGCCATCCTGTCGTTCAAGACGATGGGCACCCTGCCCAGCGATGATTCGGTGTATTACTTCGTGGGCATTGAAGGCGCGCGTTTCAAACGCCCGGTCAGTCCCGGTGATCAGTTGCTGCTAAAAGTGTCGATCGCAATGAACAAGCGCGGCATGTGGAAGTTTATCGGCCGCGCCGAAGTGGACGGGCAGGTCGCCGCCGAAGCCGAGCTGATCTGCACCCTGCGGACCAAATAATGGATAACGTGCGCCACCCGACTGCGCTCATCCATCCGAACGCGAAACTGGCCGACGATGTCGCGGTTGGCGCCTATTCCCTCATCGGCGAATATGTCGAGATCGGGGCGGGTTCGGTGGTCGGGCCGCATGTCGTCATCGACGGCCATACCCGCATCGGCCAAGGCAACCGCATCTTCCAGTTCAGTTCCATCGGTGAGATCCCGCAGGACAAGAAATACAAGGGCGAACCGACGCAACTGATCATCGGCGACAACAACACGATTCGCGAAAGCTGCACCGTCAATCTGGGCACGGTGCAGGATGGCGGGGTCACTTCCATCGGCAGCGACAACTGGATCATGGCCTATGTGCATCTGGCGCATGACTGCCATGTCGGCGACCACAATGTGATCGCCAACTCGGTGCAGTTTGCCGGGCATGTGACGGTCGGCGACCGTACCCTGATCGGCGGCATGAGCGGCATCCACCAGTTCGTGCGCATCGGCGACTTTGCCATGCTCGGTTTCCAGACCCGCCTGACCCAAGACTTGCCGCCCTTCGTGACGGCGGTCGGCAA
>CAZSIO010000190.1:0-2558 GCA_964606865.1 uncultured Sideroxydans sp. | reverse complement strand
TGCTGCAACACGGCTGGCTGCACAACATCAAGCCCAACATCATGGCCAACAACAAACTCAAATACTGGCGCGTGGATAGCACGCAGCGCGACCAACTGCGCCGTGCATGGAATCGGCCTGTGCATTGGCCGCTGTGGCTGGGTGCGATTGCCGTGCTGTTATTCGGTGGATGGCTGTGGCGGGTGTTGCAAAAGCGCGAGGCACGGAAGTGATCCAAAATTCGTGAGCCACCGAGTGGTCAACGCTACGTCAAAAGCATCTTGATCCCGATCAGGATCAGCACCACTCCACCGAAGATCTCCGCCTTGCTTTCCAGCCAAGTGCCGCTGCGTTCTCCAATGCGTACGCCGACCCAACTGAAGGCAAAGGTCGTCACGCCGATGATGAGGCAGGCCAGGTAGGCATTGATATCCAGCAACGTCAGGCTGAAACCGGCGGCCATGGCGTCGATGCTGGTGGCGATGGCGAGTAACAGCATCATCTTGTTGGTGATGGCTTCGAGGTTTTCCTCGATCCCCTCCTGCGATCCTTCATAGATCATCTTGGCGCCGATCAATGCCAGCAAGCCGAAAGCGATCCAGTTGGCATAGTCATCGACCCATCCCAGCACACCCTTGCCGCCGAGGTAGCCGATGAAGGGCATCAAGGCCTGGAATGCGCCGAAGAAGAGTCCGGCTTTCAACCCCAGGCCTTTTGTGTTGCCTTTCGAGCCGAGTCCAATGGAAACGGCGAAAGCATCCATGCTCAATGCCACGGCTAATACGATCACTTCAAACATGCTGCGGTTCTCCAAACGGCTGGTTCCGCTGCTGCCAGCGCAGCAGCACTGCGGCGGGGGATTATACGGCAGCCCCCGTTTGCCCTTGTCGTGAGGGCTGCGCTTGCGTTTGATGCAACCCACCGCTTCGGCTATAATGCCCGGCATTCCAAAAGCGGGACGAGCCGGGTGCTTATCCCGCTTCTTTATGTCCAGTTTCGAGGGAGCTTCCGGTGTCGCAAACAAGTCCTGCCATTTTAGTTTTAGCCGATGGGACAGTGTTTCGCGGAACAGCCATTGGCGCATCCGGTTGCAGTGTCGGCGAGGTGGTGTTCAATACCGCGATGACCGGCTACCAGGAGATCCTCACCGACCCGTCCTACTGCAAACAGATCGTCACCCTGACTTATCCGCATATCGGCAACGTCGGCTGCAACCCGGAAGATGTCGAATCGCGCCAGGTGTTCGCCAGCGGCCTGATCATCCGCGATCTGTCCATGACAGTGAGCAATTTCCGCAGCACGCAATCCCTGCCCGAATACCTCAAGGCCAACAACGTGGTCGCCATCGCCGGCATCGACACGCGCAAGCTGACGCGCATCCTGCGCAGCAAGGGGGCGCAGAACGGTTGCATCGCCACGGGCGATGATGTTGAGGCGGCACTGAAAGCGGCACGCGGCTTTGCCGGCCTGGCGGGAATGGACCTGGCGCAAGTCGTTACTTGCGACAAGCCGTACGAATGGACGCAGCGTGAGTGGAAGCTGGGCGTTGGATATCGGGATTCGGGATTCGGGATTCGGGATTCAGGGAAAGGCAACGCAGCGGGTTCTGCTGAATCCAGTATCCAGAATCCTGAATCCTTGCATGTGGTGGCGTACGACTTCGGCGTGAAGCGCAACATTTTGCGCATGTTGGCCGAGCGCGGCTGCAAGATTACCGTGGTTCCTGCGAAGACGAGCGCCGAAGAAGTATTGAAGATGAAGCCGGACGGCGTGTTCCTGTCCAATGGCCCAGGCGATCCGGAGCCTTGCGATTACGCGATCGCGGCGACGCAGAAATTCCTCGAAGTCGGCATGCCCTTGTTCGGCATCTGTCTCGGCCATCAGATACTGGGCCTCGCCTCCGGTGCCAAGACCGTGAAGATGAAGTTCGGCCATCGCGGCGCGAACCATCCGGTGCAGGATACCGCGACCAAGCGCGTGATGATCACCAGCCAGAACCACGGTTTTGCGGTGGATGCGGCGACGCTGCCGAAGAACGCGCGCGTCACCCATATCTCGCTGTTCGACGGTACGCTGCAGGGTTTTGAGCTGACCGACAAACCGGCGTTCTGTTTCCAGGGTCATCCCGAGGCGAGTCCCGGGCCGCATGACGTGGATGTTTTGTTTGATCGCTTCGTTGCGATGATGGGTAAGTAAATGGCAAAGCGTACTGACATAAAAAGCATTCTGATCATCGGCGCCGGCCCCATCGTCATCGGGCAGGCGTGCGAATTCGACTATTCTGGCGCGCAGGCCTGCAAGGCGCTGAAGGAGGAAGGCTATCGCGTCATTCTGGTGAACTCGAATCCGGCCACCATCATGACCGACCCGAACATGGCGGATGCGACCTACATCGAGCCGATCACCTGGCAGATGGTGGAGAAGATCATCGCCAAGGAAAAACCGGATGCGATCCTGCCCACCATGGGCGGGCAGACCGCGCTGAACTGCGCGCTCGATCTGGCACGGCACGGTGTGCTGGAAAAATACAAGGTCGAGATGATCGGCGCCTCGCGCGACGCCATCGACATGGCGGAAGA
>CAZSIO010000189.1:0-2571 GCA_964606865.1 uncultured Sideroxydans sp. | reverse complement strand
CGAGATGCTGGCGCTGACCTGGCCCGAGTTCGCCAACCTGCATCCCTTCGTGCCGGCCGAACAGGCCGCAGGCTTCCAGGAAGTCATCGCCGGACTGGATGCGGCGCTGTCCGAGATCACCGGCTTCGCGCAAATGAGCTTCCAGCCCAACAGCGGGGCGGCGGGCGAATATACCGGGCTGCAAGTGATCCAGGCGTATCACCGTTCGCGCGGTGAAGCGCAGCGCAACGTGGTGCTGATTCCCTCTTCCGCGCACGGCACCAATCCCGCCAGCGCGGCGATGTGCGGCATGACCATCGTGGTGGTGAAATGCGACAGCAGCGGCAACATCGACGTCGAAGACCTGCGCGAGAAAGCGGAAGCACACAAAGCCGATCTGTCCTGCCTGATGGTGACCTATCCCAGCACGCACGGCGTGTATGAGGAATCGATCAAGGACATCACCGCGATCATCCACGCCCACGGCGGCCAGGTGTACATGGACGGCGCCAACATGAATGCGCAGGTCGGTCTCACCAGCCCCGGCGCCATCGGCGCGGACGTGTGTCACTTGAACCTGCACAAGACCTTCGCCATCCCGCACGGCGGCGGCGGGCCGGGTGTAGGGCCCATCGGCGTGGCGGAACATCTCACCCCGTTCCTGCCCTCGCATCCGCTGGTCAAGGTCGGCGGCGAGCAGGGGATTTCAGCCGTCGCGGCGGCGCCGTATGGCAGCGCCCTCATCCTGCTCATTTCTTACGCCTACATCAGGATGATGGGCGGCAAGGGGCTGACCGAAGCGACGAAGATGGCGATCCTGAATGCCAACTACATCAAAGAATCATTGAAGGATCATTACGCCACGCTGTACAGCGGTGCGCAGGGCCGTTGCGCGCACGAGATGATTCTGGATTGCCGCGAGTGGAAGAAAGAAGGTGTGGAAGTGGGCGACATCGCCAAGCGCCTGATGGACTTTGGCTTCCACGCGCCGACCACCTCTTTCCCTGTCGTTGACACGCTGATGGTGGAACCGACCGAGAGCGAATCGAAAGCCGAGTTGGACCGTTTCTGCGCGGCGATGATTGCGATACGCGGCGAGATCGAAGAGGTGCTAACCGGCAAGGCGGACAAGCAGGACAACATCCTCAAGCACGCGCCACACACGGCGCAGGCAGTCTCGGCAGATTCATGGGCACGACCTTATTCTCGCCAGCAAGCCGCCTGGCCGCTCGACTGGGTGCGCCAGAATAAATTCTGGCCAAGTGTTGCGCGCGTCGATAACGTGTATGGTGACAAGCATCTGGTGTGCGTCTGCGCACCGATAGAGCATTGAGTTTCAATCGGCCCGTTTCATCGTCCGCCACGCTTGTGGGAGCACAATTTATTGCGCGATTCCGCAACAAATAATCGCGCAATAAATTGCGCTCCCACGTCGGGCTCAAATAACATTTCAAGGAAAATCATCATGGCCAAAGACATCAAAAACAAAACCGCAACCACCCTCGCCGGTGCGCCCGTCACCCTGTTCGGCAAATTCCCGGAAGTCGGCCAGATCGCCCCCGCGTTCAAACTGGTGGACAAGGATTTGCAGGATGTGTCGCTGCAAAACTTCGCCGGCAAGCGCAAGGTGCTGAACATCGTGCCCAGTCTGGATACCGCCATTTGCGCCACTTCCACGCGCAAGTTCAACGAGGCCGCAGGCAAGCTGGACAACACTGTGGTGCTGGTGATCTCCGCCGATCTGCCGTTCGCGATGAGCCGCTTCTGCGTGGCGGAAGGACTGGAAAATGTGGTGACGCTATCGCTGATGCGCGGGCGCGACTTCATGCGCAACTACGGCGTGAAGATCGCCGACACGGCACTGGCCGGCGTCACCGCCCGCGCGGTGCTGGTGCTGGACGAACATGACAAGGTCATTCATGCCGAGCTGGTGGATGACATCAAGCACGAGCCGAATTACGACGCGGCACTGGCAGTCTTGCAGTAAGGGCCGGGGTTCAGTTGAACATCCACCGGCGCATCATCGGCATCTGCTGGCTGATCTTCGGCGTGCTGATCGTGTCGCTGGTCGCGCTCAATCTGGCGAACCTCGACAGCCGGGTGCGCGCGCTCGGCGCCACCATGGGTTTGCTGTATCTGGTGGCGGGTTTCGTTCTGCTCGCCAACCGCCCGCGGGCGTGGCGCTTCGGCCTGCCCTGCGCCGTGCTGTCGCTGATCACTTTCCCGGTCGGCACCCCGCTCGGCATCTATTACCTCTGGTATCACTTCCGCCGCGAACGCCGCTCTTGAGCGCGTTAACTCCGATTTACTCCGTCAGCCAGCAGCAGGACAGTGCCGGAACAATGATGGCCTCGCTTTCCATCTCGACCCGCATTCCGCTGCACAGCTCTTTCAGCGCATCCTCGCGATAAAAACCGGATGGGCGCAACGCCTCCAGCGGCAAAAGCTGCGGCTGGTCGTTGAAATTGGCCACCACTAGTACCCGGTTGCGCGGATTCTGCAGTTCGGCACGCAGATAAACCAGCAGGTTGGGATTCCCCACCGCAATCAACTGGCGGTTATCGAAATCGGCGAAGGCCGACAGCTCCTTGC
>CAZSIO010000188.1:0-2572 GCA_964606865.1 uncultured Sideroxydans sp. | reverse complement strand
CTGGTGCAGATGGTGCATCCGGAAAAATCCTACGAGGCATTGGAAGGCCTGCTCGGCCATGCCGAAGTCATCCTGCAGAAACTCGGTCTGCCGTATCGCGTGGTGAAGTTGTGCACCGGCGACATGGGCTTCTCCGCCGCGACCACCTACGACATCGAAGTATGGCTGCCCGCGCAGAACACCTATCGCGAGATATCGTCCTGCTCCAACTTCGAAGCCTTCCAGGCACGGCGCATGCGGGCGCGCTTCCGCAATGCGGCCGGCAAGCCGGAATTGCTGCACACGCTGAACGGTTCCGGCCTGGCGGTGGGCCGCACGCTGGTCGCTGTTTTGGAGAATTATCAGAACGCGGATGGCAGCGTGACCATCCCTGACGTGTTGCGTCCCTACATGGGCGGTATGGAGAAGATTTCCAAGTGAAGGTCATCCACCTGCTCGGCATCGCCGGCGTCGCGGAACACGAACGTGTCTCCGCACGGCACTGGGCACAACGTCTTGAGTGGCCGATGGTCGCGGTGGCCTTGTGGATTGTGTTGCAGTGGTATCTGGAAGAGACTGGCGCGCTGTCACATGCTGTCGCGCGCATCGCCGACTGGCTGGTGTGGCTGGCCTTTCTGCTCGAGACCGTCATCCTCACTGTGCAGGTCAAAGACAAGCGCAGCTATCTGTTCGGCAACTGGCTTAATCTGCTCATCATCACCGCCGGCTTCCCTTGGTTCTGGCAATTCGCGCCGCTCATCGGCATGCTGCGCAGCGTGCGGCTGGTGATCGTTCTGGCATTGCTGCTGCGCATGTCTAAATCAGCAAGAAAATTGCTGGCGCAACATCGGCTGGGGACGACCCTCATCGTCGCGTTCTTCACCATGCTGCTGTCCGGCATCATCATGTCGCGCGTCGATCCTTCGATCGGCGATGCATGGGACGGCATGTGGTGGGCCTGGGTCACCATGGCCACCGTGGGGTATGGCGATGTGGTGCCGCATACCGGTGCGGGCCGCCTGTTTGCTTCGCTGGTCGTGCTGTTCGGTGTGGTGCTGATCTCGCTGCTCACCGCCAACCTGGCCGCCTTTTTCATCGGCAGCGATGTGGAAAAGATCGAACATGAAGAGCGCGAATCGGATCGGCTGCTGCAAGACATCGCGGCGCGGCTGGAACGCGTCGAGCGCATGCTGGAAGCGCAGCGTCGCGACTGACCGCCTGCCGTCAGCGCTAGTTTTCCGACAAGAAAGGGAACAACGGCGTATCCGGCAGCTTGCCCTCTGTATCCAGCCGTTTCAACATGTCGTGGTAGAGCCGCACCGTTTCCACATGCACCACAGCCTCGCCGCCGCGCGCCTGCCCGTATTTGGTTTGCTCGTAGTATTCCGGGCGCGACAGCAACGGCATCACCCGTTTGACATCCGCCCACACGTCCGCATCCAGTCCGCGCTGTACGGTCAGAATCCGCGCATCTTCCAGATGTCCCATGCCCTGATTGTAGGCGGCGAGGGCCATCCATAACCTGTTCTGCTCGGTGATCCGCAACGGGAGCTGCTCTTTCAGCAGTTGCAGATACCGGGCGCCGGCCATGATGCTCTCGTGCGGGTCCAGACGATTGGCCACGCCCATGCGGTCGGCAGTCGATTCGGTCAGCATCATCATGCCGCGCACGTTGGTGTACGAGGTGGCATTAGGGTCCCAGCGCGACTCACGATAGGCCAGTGCCGCAAGCAGGCGCCAGTCGATGCCGGTGAGATCGGCGGCATCCTGGAACCATTGCCGATAGTGGGATAAAACGTTGCGTACATCGGTGATGAAGGCAGTGATGTCGATGGCGTTGAGGCGGTCGTTATGCCCATAGTAGCGATCGATCGCGTGCTGCAATTCCCGGTTGCCGCGGATGCCGTCAAAAAAAGTATTGATCTCTTCCAGCAGTGACTCGTCCCCTTCGGCGCTGATCGCCCAGCTCAATTCCGAGTCGCTGTTCAGGCTCAAGCCGTTGCCGAGATCGGGGAAATAGTTGCGCAGGGTGGCGAGCTGCTCATCGTTGGCGACGGTGCAGTCGATCCCACCTTCTGCCAAGGACTGCAACAACTCGGTGGCCGTGGTGCCCTTACGCGACTCCCAAGCCAACTCGTCATATTCCTCGCGCACCTTGCGCAGCGCCCACTCCTGCGCCGATTCGCGCGCCACCACCAGTTTCCGCGCATACAGACCCTCGATGGTTCTGGGCGTGCGCTCGGCACACACCACACGCTCATCGAGCCGCTGGTAGGTCGTGCTGTAACGCAGCGAGGGGTTGGAATGCGAGCGGAAGCCGGCGGCCAGATGCGCTCGCCCTGCCAGCAGCGTGGCGACTGCCTTGTCGGGTGGCAATTTGAGCAGTTTGACGCGGATGTTGAGTTGCTTGCCGAACAGCGCGAGCAGGTCTGACTCGAAGGCCGAATCTGTGACCATGCTGGTATCCGGCACTACCGCGACCAGTTCGCCCGCGCGCCAGTCCGGCACGGGTGGCACACTCAAGGTCTTGATCGTCAACCAGGCGAACAGGCCGATTAATACGATGACTCGCAAGGGGTACAGGCTGCGCATG
>CAZSIO010000187.1:0-2587 GCA_964606865.1 uncultured Sideroxydans sp. | reverse complement strand
GCGGATTCTGGTAATGGATGGCCGCGCAGACGGTGCAGACATAGCGTTCGCGGTGATCGTCCGGCGGTTTGTGCAGGGCGACCGGCGCGCCGCAGGATGAACAAAACTTCATCACCAGAATTTCCACCAGGATGTTTCCTGCTCCTGGAAATTGGCGCGCGAAGGGCGCACGCCATCCTTGGCGATGTTGAGATCGAGCACGCGCTGGGTGTCGAGCCGCAGATCCTCCAGACCCAGTGCGGCATAGCTCTGCACCATGATCTGCAACGCGTCGCGGGTTTGCGGGGTGTTCGGGTAATCGGTCAGCACCCTTTGCGCGCGATTGACGGCGGCCACCTGCGCACCGCGCCGCAGATAGTAGCTGGCGACGGCGATCTCGTGTTTGGCCAGGGTCACCTGCAAGTATTGATGGCGCAGGCGCGCATCTTCGGTGTAGCGGCTATTGGGGAAGCGACTGACCAATTCGCTGAACGAATCGGCGGCTGCATGCAGGGCGACCGGATCGCGTTCGGCAGGGTCTTGCCCGAATAGCGTGCTGAGGAAACTGTTTACATTCTCATCAAAATTGACGAGGCCTTTCAGGTACAACACATAATCCAGCCGCTCGCTGTTCGGGAATTGTTTGACGAAGCGGTCGAGCGTCGCCAGTGCGGGAGCGGGTTCACCTTGTTTGTAATAAGCATAGGCAATTTCGATTTGCGCCTGTTGTGCGTAGCGGCCGTAGGGGTAGCGCGATTGCAGCTTTTCAAACAACTTGATGGCGTTCTCGTAGCTGTCGTCCTGCAATGCGCTTTTTGCGGCGGCATACAGTTCGTCGGCATTGGCGGATTGATCCTCCTCGGTGGGCAGACTGCTGCACGCAGTCAACGTGAGCAGGAGGAAAACGGCTAAACTATGGCGCATGATGGAACCCGAAGAAGATTTCCCGGATTATAGCAAAGAGGACGACGCTGCCGACCTGCTTGAATTGAGCGTGCCGCCGGCGGATGGCGGCCTGCGCCTCGATCAGGCGCTGGTCAAACTGTTGCCGCAATACTCGCGCAGCCGCCTGCAAGACTGGATCGGACAGGGATTGGTCACGGTCAACGGCCAGCCGGCCACGGTCAAGCAGAAGGTGTGGGGCGGCGAGCAGATCGCCGTCTCGCCGCAGGCGCATCCTTCCGAGATGGTCGCCGAGCCGGAGGATATCCCGCTCGATATCGTGTACGAGGATGAGGCCATCCTGGTGATCGACAAGCCGGTGGGGCTGGTGGTGCATCCGGGCAGCGGCAACTGGCAGGGTACGCTGCTCAATGCCCTGCTGTTCCATGCGCCGGAACTGAAGGAGGTGCCGCGCGCCGGCATCGTGCACCGGCTGGACAAGGACACCAGCGGACTGATGGTGGTGGCGAAGACGCTGGTGGCGCAGACCGCGTTGGTGCGCCAGATGCAGGCGCGCAGCGTGAAGCGCGAATACATCGCGCTGGTGTGGGGCGAGCTGGACCGCGACTACACCATCAACGTGCCCATCGGCCGGCATCCCACGCAACGCACGAAGATGGCCACCACCGAGTCGGGCAAGGAAGCCATCACCCATGTCAGCATCCTGGAGCGTTTCCCGAGCTGCACGCTGGTGCGCTGCAAACTGGAGACCGGGCGCACCCACCAGATCCGCGTGCATCTGTCCTGGCTCGGCCATCCGCTGGTGGGGGATGCCACCTACCTCAAGGGGGTGCAGAAATGCGTGCCGGCATTGCGCGGCATGCTGAACGGCTTCCCGCGCCAGGCGCTGCATGCCACGCGGCTGGCGCTGGACCATCCAATCACGGGCAAGCGCATGGAGTTCGATGCACCGTTGCCTGACGATTTCGATGAATTGCTGGCGCAGATCGAGGAGGTGAGCGATGTCGTCGAGTGACGCATTCATCCTGCCCGACTGGCCGGCACCCGCCAACGTCAAAGTCTTGCAGACCACGCGCCTTGGCGGTGCCAGCCTGGCGCCCTACGACAGCCTCAACCTCGGCCTGCACGTGGGGGACGATCCGGTGCGCGTGAACCATAACCGGATGCGGCTCGCGCCGCTCATGCCGAGCGAACCGGTATGGCTGGAGCAGGTGCATGGCACAGCGGTGGCGAATGCCGATGCCGCCGCCTGCCGTGTGGTGGCCGATGCCTGCATCGCGCGTCATCGCGGTGCCGTGTGCGTGGTGATGACCGCCGACTGTCTGCCGGTCCTGCTGTGCGACGAGGACGGCACGGTGGCCGGTGCGGCGCATGCGGGCTGGCGCGGCTTGTGCGACGGCGTGCTCGAGGCGACCGTGCAGGCGATGGGCATCGCGCCGCACACGCTGCTGGCCTGGCTGGGGCCGGCGATCAGTCAGGAACATTTCGAAGTGGGCAGCGAGGTGCGCGACGCCTTCATCGCGCGTCAGGCGCAGGCGGACGAGGCTTTCATTGCACAAGGGAATGGCAGGTACCGTGCCGATCTCTACCTGCTCGCGCGCCAGCGCCTGAGTGCACTGGGTATCACCCGCATCTCCGGCGGCAACCGTTGCACTTATCGCGAAATGGAGCACTTTTACTCCTTCCGCCGCGACGGCGTGACTGG
>CAZSIO010000186.1:0-2595 GCA_964606865.1 uncultured Sideroxydans sp. | reverse complement strand
CTAGTCGGATGTTTCCAGGGCTTCCGGGTCGGCGGCAGTGCCGACAGCGTCGGACGGCAGACGACGCTGAGCGTTGTGCAGGCCATCTTTCTGGTGATCGTGGCCGACGCGCTATTTTCCGTGGTCTTCAACTGGCTTGATATATGAGTGACGTGATGGAGCCGCCGCAGCATGCCGACGATGTCATCGAGGTGCGTGAGCTGCACACCTGCTTCGGCAAAGTCGTGGTGCATGAGAATGTCAGTCTGACGGTGCGGCCGGGCGAGATTTTTGCGCTGGTGGGCGGCAGCGGCTGCGGCAAATCCACACTGTTGCGCGCCATCATTATGCTGTTGCGGCCGGTGTCGGGTTCGATCCGGGTGTTTGGTCAGGAAGTGATCGGCCTGAACGATGAGGACGCGCTCAAACTGCGTCGGCGCTGGGGAGTGATGTTTGAGCGCGGCGCATTGTTCAGCTCGCTGACAGTGGCGGAGAATGTCGGCGTGGTGCTGCGCGAGCATACGCAACTCAGCGCAAGTTTGATCGATGAGGTTGTCGCGGTAAAAATTGCGCTGACCGGATTGCCCGCAGATGCGGGGGCAAAGTATCCGAGCGAGTTGAGTGGCGGGATGCGCAAGCGCGCAGCACTGGCGCGCGCCATCGCGCTTGATCCGGAGCTGTTGTTTCTCGACGAACCGACCGCGGGGCTTGATCCGCTCAGCGCCAACGGCATAGATGAGCTGGTGCGGAATTTGCGCGATGCGCTCGGATTGACCATCATGATGGTGACGCACGATCTTGATTTGCTGTGGCGCGTGGCAGATCGCGTGGCGGTGCTGGACGGGGGTATTATTCTGGGGGTCGGGACGATGGAAGAACTCTCTCAATCGGAGCATCCGCTGATCCGGGAGTATTTTTATGGGCCGCGCGGACGTGCTGCACGGGAGCAGGCATGGAAGAAAAAGTAAATTTTGCGTTGGTTGGCGTGTTCGTTCTGCTGCTGGGCGCGGGACTTGTCGGCGGTGTGCTGTGGTTGAGCAGCGGCAAGTCCTATCGCACGACGTATGACATCTATCAGACTTACACCAGGGATTCGGTGGCGGGACTGAACCTCAACACACCGGTGAGTTACCGGGGGGTCGAGGTCGGGCGCGTGCGCAAAATCGCGCTGGCGCCGGACAATGTTGAACAGGTGCAATTGACGCTTGCCATCGAGCGCGGCACACCGGTCAAAGTCGATACTCTGGCCGTCCTGCAAACACAGGGTTTGACCGGCCTCGCCTTTGTCGAGTTGACCGGGGGTAGTCGTGACGCGCCGCAACTGCAAGTGCTGAACGGCGCCGCGTATCCGGTAATCAAGAGTGGCCCTTCGTTGATGACGCGGCTGGATTCTGCAATGACCTCGTTGCTCGCCAATCTCAACCGCAGCAGCGAGAATTTCAATGCCTTGATGGATGACGATAACCGGCGAGCGATCAAGCATACCCTGGCGGATCTCGAGGTGCTGTCGCGGACATTGGCGGCACGTTCCGCCCTGATCGATTCCAGTCTGAACAATGCGGCGCTGACTTTTGAAAACACCGCGCGCCTGAGTGGTGAATTGCCGCAGCTCGCACAGCGCATCCAACGCAGCGCCGATGCGTTTGATCAGATGTCAAACGAACTTGCCCATGCGGCAGAAGGTGCCAACGGCACGTTTGAGGGTGCCCGGCAATTTACCGACACGACCCTGCCGGAAGTGCACCAACTGGTGATGGAATTACGCGATCTGACCGGTTCGCTGCGGCGCCTCGGCGGTGAATTGGAACAGAATCCGAGTTTGTTGTTATACGGCAAACCGGCACTTAAGCATGGCCCCGGCGAATGAGCCCGGCCCAGATTACGATAACCCGGACAGACGCTCACCCAAGGATGGATTTGAGATGAACACAAACGGAAACCGGCGCATATCCTGCCGGGCATTCATGGTGCTGACGTCCGTTCTGCTGCTTGCGGCATGCGGCGGTTTGGCCGCACCGAAAATGGCCAGCCAGAACATCTATGTGCTGGAAGCAGGGCCGGGTATTCAGGCATCACAGATCAAGCACGACCTGGTTCTGGCGGTCAGTGTGCCGCCCGCTCGCCCCGGATTTGACACGCAGCAGATGGCTTATGTGCAACAACCGTACGAATTGAATTACTTTGCAAACAGTCGCTGGGCAGATACGCCGGCGCGGATGTTGGCGCCGCTCATCGCGCAGGCAATCGCCCAAACGGAAAGTTTCCGGGCCGTGCTGCAGGCACCGGTTGCGATTCCAGTTGATGTCAGACTTGACACTGAACTAGTAAGCCTGCAACAGGATTTCACGACAAGGCCGAGCCGTGTGCGGCTCACCCTGCGGGCGCAACTGATAGACGTGCGCGGCAAGCGGGTACTGGCCGCGCGGCAATTCGATGAAGTTGAAAATGCTGCCAGCGACGATGCATATGGCGGCGTTAGCGCAGCGAACCGGTTACTGCAGCGTTTGCTGGGGAAGCTGGCTGAATTTTGTGTCAATGCGCCAAGCCATGACATGCAAAGCGGCGCGCGTCCCTGATTGCACGGATCGTTTGCGCAGTTGCCTGAACGATTCCGGG
>CAZSIO010000185.1:0-2608 GCA_964606865.1 uncultured Sideroxydans sp. | reverse complement strand
TAAGGTGTAGGTCGGGTTTCAACCCGACGCGGCCTGTCGGGTTGAAACCCGACCTACAGGATGAATATGAAACTCATCGATACCCTGCAGTTCGCCTCCGGCAGTTTGCGCGGCAGCCCGACACGCACACTGCTGATGATGCTGGCGATGTCCATCGGCGTGGCGGCGGTGGTGGTACTCACCGCGCTGGGCGAGGGTGCGCGGCGCTACGTGGTGAATCAGTTCTCCTCGCTTGGCACCAACCTGGTGATCGTGTTGCCGGGACGCACCGAAACGGCAGGCATCGGCCCCGGCCTGCTGGTGGGACAGATACCGCGTGAAATCTCGCTGGATGATGCGCAGGCAATTTTGCGCAGCACAGCCGTCAAGCGCATCGCACCGCTGACAGTCGGTGCCGCCACGATCTCGCATGATGCGCTGAACCGCGAAGTGGTCGTGCTCGGTTCGACTGCCGATCTGTTGGAGGTGCGGCATATGGCCATGGCGCTTGGACGTTTTCTGCCGGCGGGCGACCTCCACGACACGACTTCGGTGTGTGTGCTGGGGGAGAAGATCAGGCACGAGCTGTTCGGCAATGCACGCGCGGTGGGGCAGTGGGTGCGCCTGGGGGATCGCCGCTTCCGCGTCATTGGCGTGCTGGCTTCGCAGGGCGAATCGATGGGGATGCGCACCGATGAGCTGGTCATCATTCCCGTTGCATCGGCGCACCAGTTGTTCAATACCTCCGGCCTGTTCCGGGTGCTGGTCGAAGCCAGGAGCCGCGACAGCATCGGACAGGCACAACACGAGGCCGAACAGATCCTGTTCGCGCGCCATAACGGCGAGAAGGATGTGACCGTCATCACCCAGGATGCGGTGCTGGCAACTTTCGACCGCATCCTCACCGCATTGACCATGGCCGTGGGCGGCATCGCCGCGATCAGTCTGGCGGTGGCGGGTGTGCTCATCATGAACGTGATGCTGATCGCGGTGGCGCAGCGGGTGAAGGAGATCGGTCTGCTCAAGGCGCTGGGTGCGCCGGCTGGACAGATTCGCAAACTTTTTTTTGCCGAGGCGGTGCTGTTATCCGGCATTGGCAGCGTGGCGGGACTCGCCCTCGGTTACGCGGGCAGCGCGATCATTGGCCAGATGTATCCGAGCCTTCCTGTGTCCCCGCCGTGGTGGGCGGTGCTCGCGGCGACCGCCACGGCATTGGGCACGGGCGTTTTATTCAGCGTGTGGCCGGCGCGGCGCGCGGCGCGGCTTGATCCGGTGGCGGCATTGGCGGGAAGGTGACGAGCATGTTCTACCGTGACTTCCTGAACCTCACCACCTCCAGCTTCCTTGCGGCGCGCCTGCGCAGTTTCCTCACCGGGCTGGGCATCGCCATCGGCATCGCCGCAGTCATTCTGCTCACCTCCATCGGCGAGGGCCTGCATCGTTTTGTACTCGATGAATTCTCGCAATTCGGCACCAACATCATCACGGTGCAGCCGGGCAAGACACAGACGCAGGGCGGCAACGTCGGTGCGCTGGGATCGGTGCGTCCCTTGTCGCTGGCGGATGCGGATGCCCTGCGCCGCCTGCCTTACGTCGAGAGCATCAATCCCGGTTTGATGGGCAACGCCGAGCTGCGTGCCAACGGCAAGACGCGGCGCACTACCGTGTTCGGCGAGGGGCGCGATTTCGCCTCTACTTTCACCATGAAAGTGCGTTTGGGCGCGTTCTGGAATGATGCCGATGACGAGCAGGCGCGGGCGCAGGTCGTGCTCGGCAGCAAGGTCTGGCAGGAGTTGTTTGGCGGGGAGAATCCGCTCGGCGAATTCCTGCGCGTGGGCGGTCAGCGCTATCGCGTGATCGGCGTGATGGAATCCAAGGGGCAGGTGCTTGGCATGGATCTGGACGATGCGGTATTCATTCCGGCGGCGCGCGCGATGGAGCTGTTCAATCGTCCCGGACTGATGGAGATCAATGTCAGTTACCGTTCGAGCGCGGATGTCGATGCCGTCACCCGCCTCATCCGCGAACAGATGCTGGCGCGCCACGGACGCGAAGATTTCACCCTCATCTCGCAAGAGGAAGCGCTGGAGGTGTTGGGGTCGGTGCTGGATGTCCTCACCTTCGCCGTCGGCGCGCTGGGCGGCATCTCGCTGCTGGTTGGCGCGGTCGGCATCCTCACCATCATGACCATGGCCGTCACCGAGCGCACCGCCGAGATTGGTCTGTTGCGCGCGCTGGGCGCGCGCGAGCAGCAGGTGCTGGCGCTATTTCTGGGGGAGGCGATCATGCTCTCCGCGCTCGGCGGCGTGCTGGGGCTGGGCATCGGGATCGGCATCGCGCAGGGTTTGCATTGGCTGTTTCCGGCACTGCCCGTGCATACGCCGTGGCTGTACGCCGTGCTGGCGGAACTGACCGCCATCAGCATCGGCCTTGCCGCCGGTGTCTCGCCCGCCCTGCGCGCGGCGCGGCTCGACCCGGTGGAGGCGCTGCATGCCGAATAGAAAATGATTCCCACTTTTACTCCCTCTCCCACCGGGGGAGGGTTGGGGTGGGGGAGCACTCGTTGATATCTTTTTTGGAGTTTTTATGTTGAGTTATCGCCACGCTTTTCATGCCGGCAATCATGCCG
>CAZSIO010000184.1:0-2636 GCA_964606865.1 uncultured Sideroxydans sp. | reverse complement strand
CCTGATTTCTCCACCGTTCTGATGACTTCCTCGGCGTTGCGTTTCTGTTCGTCGTTCGTATAGAAGATCGCGGAACGGTATGAAGCGCCGACATCGTTGCCTTGCCGGTTGGGTGTGGTCGGATTGTGCATGCGGAAGAACTCGAACAGCAGGTGGCGGTAACTGACTTGCGCCGGATCGAACACGATCTTTACCGCTTCGGCATGACCGCTGCGCCCGGCCTTGACGATTTCATAGGTGGCGTTCGGTGTGTCGCCGCCGCTATAGCCGACCTCGGTCGCGAGGACACCGGGAATTTGGCGCAGCAGTTCCTGCATCCCCCAGAAACAGCCGCCGGCGAGACAGGCTGTCTGCGTGACTTCGCTCATCGCCGCTCCTTCTTGATCGCCTGAGCCGCTTCCCGTTTTGATTCGCGTTCCTTCTCAGTGGCGCGCTTGTCATGCTCCTTCTTGCCCTTGGCCAGACCGATCTCCAGCTTCACGCGGCTGCCCTTGTAGTGCATATTCAACGGCATGATGGTATAGCCCGCACGCTGGACTTTGCCGATGAGCTTGTCGATCTCGAGCTTGTGCAGCAGCAGTTTGCGGGTGCGCACGGGATCGGGGTGGATGTGGGTGGAGGCGTTCAGCAACGGGCTGATATGCGAGCCGAACAGATACAGCGCGCCATCCTTGACCGTGACGTAGGCTTCCTTCAGCTGCACGCGCCCGGCGCGGATGGCTTTGACTTCCCAGCCTTCCAGCATGAGACCGGCTTCATGTTTTTCTTCGATGAAGTATTCGTGAAAGGCTTTTTTGTTCTGGATGATGCTCATGTTCTGCTCGGGCGGGGTGAGTTTTGCGGACGGTTGCGTTATTCTACCAGCCTTTGATTCGTGGGCTTTGGCAAGCGATGGCATTGGTGGAGAAAACGGTGTTGGTAGCGCACAGCGCGCAGCAGATGTTCGATCTGGTGGATCGGGTGGATGACTACCCGCAGTTCATGCCCTGGTGCGGCGGGGCGACAGTGGATGACATGCAGGGGACGACCATGCATGCCACGCTGCACATCGACTATCACCATATCAGGCAGCATTTTTCCACCGAGAACCGGCGTCTGCCGCCGCACGAGATCGATATGGCCCTGCGCGATGGCCCGTTCCGCCAACTGGACGGCAGTTGGCGATTCATCCCGTTGAGCGACGAAGCCTGTAAAATACAGTTCCGCTTGCATTACGAGTTTTCCAGCAAACTGCTGGAAAAGGTGGTGGGGCCGGTGTTTAGTTACATCGCCAACAGTTTTGTGGATGCTTTCATCCACCGTGCCGAAAAGGTCTATGCCGCAAAATGAACGCTGAAACAATCAAAGTCGAGCTGGTCTATGCCTTGCCGCACGAACAAACCCTGCTCAAGTTCACGGTGCCGGCCGGGACAAAGGTCGCCGAGGCGGTGCAACTGTCCGGCATTCTGAAGAAATATCCGGAGATCGATCCGGCCAAAAGCCGCATGGGAATTTTCGGCAAACTGGCCAAGCCCGATGCCGAGCTGCGCGAGCTGGACCGGATCGAGATCTACCGTCCGTTGCTCGCCGATCCCAAGGAAGTGCGGCGCAAGCGCGCCGAAGAAGGCAAGGCTATGAAGAAGGGCGGCGGCGATGCTTGATTACGATCTGCACTGCCATTCCACCTATTCCGATGGCACGCTCACGCCAACCGAACTGGCCGCGCGCGCGGCGGAACGCGGCGTGAAGACGCTGGCGCTGACCGACCATGACGAACTCGAGGGACTGGCCGAGGCGCGTCATGCTGCCGAATTGCACGGCATGAACTTCATCGATGGCGTGGAAATCTCGGTGTCCTGGCGCAAACATACCTTGCACATCGTTGGGCTGAAGATTGATCCATCCTATCCGCCGCTCGTGGCCGGGCTGCAACAGGTGCGCAGCGG
The DNA here is from genome assembly GCA_964606865.1 of uncultured Sideroxydans sp. Lineage (GTDB taxonomy): Bacteria > Pseudomonadota > Gammaproteobacteria > Burkholderiales > Gallionellaceae > Sideroxyarcus. The sequence goes on along the minus strand of CAZSIO010000184.1, from coordinate 711 downwards.
TCGCGGCGCGCGTGCGCAGAAGATGGCGGACGAGCTGGCCAAGGTCGGCATCGGCGGGGTGCTGGAGGGTGCTTATCGTTTCACCACCAATCCCAACATGATCGGGCGCACCCACTTTGCGCGCTATCTGGTCGAGTCCGGCCAGTGCAAGGACGTGAAGAGCGTCTTTAATCGTTATCTGGCACAGGGCAAACCGGGCTATGTGCCGCATCAATGGGCGACCTTGCAGGACGCGATCGACTGGATCAAAGGGAGCGGTGGCATTGCGGTCATCGCGCATCCGGGACGCTACATGGTGGGGCGGCAAAGCATGGGCAGCAAGACCATGCACGAGTTGCTGGCCGAGTTCGTTGAACTGGGCGGCGGCGCGCTGGAGGTGGTGACCGGCAGCCACACGCCGGCGCAATACGCCGAGTTCGCGCGCTATGCGCAGGAATTCGGCCTGAACTGTTCCTGCGGTTCCGATTTCCACGGGCCGAACGAAAGTTACCGCGATATGGGCCGTTTGCCGGATCTGCCGCTGGGCTGCCGTCCGGTCTGGGCCGATTGGGAAACGGCTTCTGTGCTGAAGGCGGCCTGATGGATATGACTCAAGACATGATGGGTTTTATTGCCTATCCATTCCCTCACCCCCGTTCCCCCTCCCCCGAAAGGGAAGGGGTACAGTTCGCCCTCGCTACGCGAGTTTTCTTCTGATGGCGCAGTTCTTCC
>CAZSIO010000183.1:0-2645 GCA_964606865.1 uncultured Sideroxydans sp. | reverse complement strand
TGTCGCAGCGCAGCCAGCGGTTGTCCTGCGCGGTGATGCAGGCGACCCCGCTTTGTAACAGTGCCGCGGGCGGATGCACGAGCGGATTGCTCATGGCGAACACGGTGGGCGTCACCGGCGGAATGGGAAAAGCGTGGTCGCGCGGCGCCACCCCGCGCGTGATATGCAGATACAGATACTGGTCTTGCGGCGCGTTGCGCGCGATCAGCCCGGTCAGGATGGCGACCCATTCGTCCACCGTGTGCGGATTGGGCAACTGGATGCCGTCCAGACTGTGTTGCAGCCGCGCCAGGTGCTCGCGCAGGCGGAAGGCGCGGCGCGAATAGACCGGGATCACTTCATACACGCCGTCGCCGAAGATGAAACCGCGGTCCAGCACCGGCACCTTTGCCTGCTCGATCGGCATGAAGCTGCCGTTGAAATAAATCGTCATGGCCGTCTCCTCATTGGAACAACAAGCGAATCGCATCCACGCCGCGCGCAAACACATTCGCCAGCGGCACGCGCTGCAATGCTACCACCGGCGCATCGAGCAGGGTCTCGCCGTCCAGCGCCAGATGCAGGATGCCGACCTGTTGCTCGCGGCTGACGGGGGCGACCAGCGGCTCCAGCGTTTCCAGCCGGGCGCTCAGGCGTTCGCGCGCGCCGGCGGGAATCGTCACGTAGCGATCGGCGGCAAAGCCGATGTCGAGTTGGCCCAGGGTGCCTTTCCATACCCGCATGGCTTTGACCGGCTGCCGACTGCGGTAGAGCAGAATCGCTTCGTACTCGCGAAATCCGTGGTTCAACAGGCGCTGGCTCTCGCTGTCGCGCAGGCTGGTCGTCGCGGCGCCGCTGACCACCGCAAGCAGGCGCCGCTGTCCGCGCCGGGCGCTGGCGGCGATGGAAAAGCCCAACCCATCGACTTGGGCGGTCTGCAGGCCGTCCACATGCGGATCGAGCCACAGCAGGCGGTTATGGCTGAATTGCTCGATGCCGTTGTAGCTGAATTGGCGTTGGGCGTAGCGCGGGACGAAGTCGGGGAAGTCGCGCAGCAGTGCCGCGGCCAGCAGGACGAGGTCGCGCGCGCTGCTGTATTGCCCCGCTTCATCCACGCCGCTGGCGTTGACGAAACGGGTGTCGCGCAGCGCCAGCCGCTGCGCTTCGGCATTCATGCGATCGACGAAAGCGAGTTCGTGATGGGCGACCGCTTCCGCCAGCACCCGCGCGGCATCATTGGCCGATTGCACGATCAGGCCGCGCAACAAATCATCCACCGTGACCTCCTGTCCCGCCTGCAGGAACATGCGCGGTTCTTTGCTTTGCAAGCGCAAGGCGTATTGCGTCGGCACGACTTGCTGCCGTAACGAAAGGTGGTCGTCGCGCAACGCGCTGAACACCACGTAGGCCGTCATCAGTTTGGTCAGCGAGCCGGGGGCGATGCGTTCGCTGGCGGCATGTTCGATCAGCATCTGCTGGCTGCTGACATCGTAAAGTGCGTAGGCCTTGGCCGCCAACTGCGGGTCGGCCGGCAGCGCATGGGCGGAAGTGAGCAGGCCGGCACTGGCGAGGAGCAGGGGCAGGACGAACTTCATAAAAGGCACCTCTAAAAATTCACATTTCATCCCAACTGCTGCGTTGCGTAAAAAATTTCCTGCTTACATATCATACCTATGCGGCGCTGCGAAATTTTTTCCGCGCCTTGCATTTGGGCGAAATCTGCATTTTTAGAGGTACCCTAAAGCGCGTCAAAATTAATGCGGCGGAATTAACTGGTGACGGCGAATTGGGCTGCCTGTTCAGCCTGCTCCTGGGCCTGAACGGCAATCTCGCCGGCCTTGGCGGGGGCTATGCCCAGCGCAATCCATTCCTCTGCCGCGATCTCGCGTCCGACCGGCTCGTACAGGCCATTCAGGGGAATCAATTTTTCGGTGATATGGATGATGTGCGCCAGCGGGAGTGTTTCCCCGGCATCCTGTGCATCCAGCACATGGTGGCAGCGAATGGCCGCGACGAGTTGTTCCGGAAGATTCCATTGTTTGGCCAGTTCTGCGCCCAGTTCGTCGTGGGTTATTTCCAGCAACTCCCGTTCGACATCGATCGCCAGCCGCTCCGTTTCGATGGCCAGGCGCGTGCGCAGATCATCGCTGCGTTGCGGATCCAGATAAGCCAGGGCCAGATAACCGATGTCGTGCAACATGCCGGCCAGAAAGATCAGGTCGTCCGGCGGGCGTTTGGCCGACGGCATGGCGCGCACCACGGGCAGCATGGCAAACGCAACGCACATGCTGTGCAACCACAGTTCCTGCGGGTCGAAGCGCCCGATGGGACGGCTAACCAGCGACATGACGGCGATGCCGGTGGCGACCGATTTGACCCGGGTCAGGCCGAGCATCATGGACGCTTCTTTGACTGAAGTGATCTGGCGCGAGCTGCCGAGTAACGGTGAGTTGGCGAGGCCGATGAGCCGCGCCGAGATCAGCGGATCTTGCCCGATCAACAGCATCATCTGCTGCTCGCCTTGCTCGGTATCCAGCTGGAGCGCGAGCAGTTTTTGCGCGATGACGGGGAAAGCGGGCAAATCATTCAGGCTGCGCAACGCCTGACGCAGATCGATGGGATTGTTCATTGGACTGGCTTCTTGGGAACGATGAAGCGATTTTAGC